>NZ_CDRNDK010000019.1:0-17705 GCF_977012225.1 Planomonospora algeriensis
ACCCCCGCCACGGCCCCGGCCACCCCGCCGCCGCGACGACCACCCCCACAGCGCCGAAGGCCCAGGCAGCCCCGGCGGACAAGCCCAAGCAGGAGACGCAGTTGCCCGCCGGTGCCGAGGAAGTCCGACTCCGTGGCGCGGCCGCCAGGACCGCGCTGAACATGGAGGCCAGCCTCGTCGTCCCGACGGCCACCAGCGTACGCGCCGTCCCGGCGAAGCTGCTCATCGACAACCGCATCGTGATCAACAACCACCTGTCCCGCGGTCGCGGCGGCAAGGTGTCGTTCACGCACCTCATCGGGTTCGCCGTCGTCAAGGCCCTCGCGGCCCTGCCGGAGATGAACCACTCCTACACCGAGGTCGACGGCAAGCCGGTGCTGGTCAAGCCCGAGCACGTCAACCTGGGCCTGGCCATCGACATCCAGAAGGGCGACACCCGCCAGCTCCTGGTGCCGTCGATCAAGGCCTGCGAGCAGATGGACTTCCGCCAGTTCTGGACGGCGTACGAGGACATCGTGCGCAAGGCCCGGAGCGGCAAGCTCGGCGTCGACGACTTCGCCGGCACGACGATCTCGCTGACCAACCCGGGCACCATCGGCACCGTGCACTCGGTGCCGCGCCTGATGCCCGGCCAGGGCACGATCATCGGCGTCGGCGCGATGGAGTACCCCGCCGAGTACCAGGGTGCCTCCCCCGACACGCTCTCCCGCCTGGCGGTGAGCAAGATCATGACGCTCACCAGCACCTACGACCACCGGATCATCCAGGGCGCCCAGTCGGGCGACTTCCTGCGCCAGATCCACCGCCTGCTCCTGGGCGAGGGGAACTCCTTCTACGACGAGATCTTCGAGGCCCTCCGGATCCCCTACGAGCCGGTCCGCTGGGTCCGGGACATCTCGACCACGCACGACGACGACGTGGCCAAGTCCGCGCGCGTGCTGGAGCTGATCCACGCCTACCGGGTCCGCGGCCACCTCATGGCCGACACCGACCCGCTGGAGTACAAGCAGCGCAAGCACCCCGACCTCGACATCAAGTCGCACGGGCTGACCCTGTGGGACCTGGAGCGCGAGTTCGCCACCGGCGGCTTCGGCGGCAAGCCGCTGATGAAGCTCCGCGACATCCTCGGCGTGCTGCGCGACTCCTACTGCCGCACCATCGGCGTGGAGTACATGCACATCCAGAACCCCGAGGAGCGGGCCTGGATCCAGGCGCGGGTGGAGCGGCCGTACGACAAGCCCGCGCGCGAGGAGCAGCTGCGCGTCCTGGAGCGGCTCAACACCGCCGAGGCGTTCGAGACGTTCCTGCAGACGAAGTTCGTCGGCCAGAAGCGCTTCTCGCTGGAGGGCGGCGAGTCGCTGATCCCGCTGGTCGACTCGGTGCTCTGCGCCGCCGCCCAGGACAGCCTGGACGAGGCCGTCATCGGCATGGCCCACCGCGGCCGGCTCAACGTGCTGGCCAACATCGTCGGCAAGTCCTACGGGCAGATCTTCGGCGAGTTCGAGGGCAACCTCGACCCGCGCACCTCGCACGGCTCCGGTGACGTGAAGTACCACCTGGGCGCCACCGGTGACTTCGTCTCGCCCGACGGCTCCAAGCTCAAGACCTCGGTCGTGGCCAACCCCTCCCACCTGGAGACGGTCGACCCGGTCCTGGAGGGCGTGGTCCGCGCCAAGCAGGACCTGCTGGAGCGCGGCGAGGAGGGCTTCAGCGTCCTGCCCGTGCTCATCCACGGCGACGCCGCCTTCGCCGGCCAGGGCGTGGTGGCCGAGACGCTGAACCTGTCGCAGCTGCGCGGCTACCGCACCGGCGGCACCGTGCACATCGTGGTCAACAACCAGGTCGGCTTCACCACCAGCCCGGCCAGCTCCCGCTCCAGCGTGTACGCCACCGACGTCGCCCGGATGATCCAGGCCCCGATCTTCCACGTCAACGGGGACGACCCCGAGGCCGTGGTCCGGGTCGGCCGCCTGGCCTTCGAGTACCGCAAGGCGTTCCGCAAGGACGTCGTGATCGACCTCATCTGCTACCGGCGCCGGGGCCACAACGAGGCCGACAACCCCAGCTTCACCCAGCCGCTGATGTACGACCTGATCGACGCCAAGCGCTCCACCCGCAAGCTCTACACCGAGGCGCTGATCGGCCGGGGCGACATCACGGTGGAGGAGGCCGAGAGCGCGCTCCGCGACTACCAGGCCAAGCTGGAGAACGCCTTCGCCGAGACCCGCGAGGCGACCAGGGAGCAGACGGGCGAGTTCGCCCGCCCGGCGGACCTGGAGGCCATCCCCTGGTCGCACGAGGACACCCCGACGGGCGTCTCCGACGAGACCATCAAGCGGATCGTCGACACCCAGCTCAACCTGCCGGAGGGCTTCACCGTCCACCCGCGCCTGCTCCCGGTCATCCAGCGCCGCGGCCAGATGGTCGCCGAGGACCGCATCGACTGGGGCATGGGCGAGACCCTGGCCTTCGGCTCGCTGCTGATCGACGGCCACCCGGTCCGCCTGGTGGGCCAGGACTCCCGGCGCGGCACCTTCGTGCAGCGGCACGCGGTGCTCGTGGACCGCGTCACCGGCGAGGAGCACACCCCGCTCAAGACGTTCAACCAGGGCACCACGAAGTTCTACGTCTACGACTCGCTGCTCAGCGAGTACGCCGCGCTCGGCTTCGAGTACGGCTACAGCGTGGAGCGCCCCGAGGCCCTGGTCTGCTGGGAGGCGCAGTTCGGCGACTTCGTCAACGGCGCCCAGTCCGTCATCGACGAGTACATCACCGCGGGCGAGCAGAAGTGGGGCCAGCGCTCCGGCGTGACCCTGCTGCTGCCGCACGGCTACGAGGGCCAGGGCCCCGACCACTCCTCGGCCCGCATCGAGCGCTTCCTGCAGATGTGCGCCCAGGACAACATGACCGTGGCCCAGCCGACCCTGCCGGCAAACTACTTCCACCTGCTGCGCTGGCAGACGAAGGCGAACCGGCACCGGCCGCTGGTGGTCTTCACGCCCAAGTCGCTGCTGCGGCACAAGGCGGCGGTCTCGCCGGTCGCCGACTTCACCTCGGGCTCGTTCAAGCCGGTCATCGGCGACACCACGGTGGACCCGGCGGGCGTGCGCAAGGTCGTGCTCTGCTCCGGCAAGATCTACTACGACCTGGCCGCGGCCCGCGAGGCGCAGGGCCGTACCGACGTGGCGATCGTCCGCCTGGAGCGGCTCTACCCGTTCCCGGCGAACCCGCTGGCGACGGAGCTGGACCGCTACGGGGACGTCGAGCTGATCTGGGCGCAGGACGAGCCGGCCAACATGGGGCCGTGGCCGTTCCTGGCGCTCAAGCTCGCCGAGAACCCCCACGTCTTCGGCGGCCGGCCGATCAAGCGGGTCTCCCGCAAGGCCAACTCGTCCCCGGCCACCGGGTCGCACTCCACGCACGAGGTGGAGCTGCGCCAGATGCTGTCGGAGGTCTACGCCTGATCCGGGAGCCGGGCCGCGACGGCGGTCCCGGCGCCCGGATTTCGGATCCACCCGGGAGGTCCCCCACAGCACGGCTGTGGGGGACCTTCCGCTATCAGGAGGAGAACATGTACTTCACCGACCGGGGCATCGAGGAGCTCGTCACCCGCCGCGGCGAGGAGGAGGTCGGCATCGGCTGGCTGGCCGAGCGGCTGCGCGAGTTCGTGGACCTCAACCCCGAGTTCGAGATCCCGGTGGACCGGCTGGCCACCTGGCTGGCCCGGCTGGACGACGACGAGGACGAGTAGGGACGGGAACGGCCCGGCGCGGCTCGGACCTGCAACACCGATTCGGACCTGCAAGACCGGCTCAGCCCTGCAAGACCGGCTCAGCCCTGCGGGACCGGTTCGGACCCGCAGGACCGGTTCGGACCGACACGGGCCCGCAGGGCCGGAGCGGGAAGCCCTTCAGTGGATAAAACACGATATATCTTGACCCCTCGGCCGACGCGACATATCGTGTCTTGCACAAGGAGGTCGCAGACATGCGTGAATGGACGATCGGGAAACCCGAGCAGATCACGTTCGACGCGGTGAGCGGGCTGAACGTGTGGATCGTGGCGGGCAGGCTGGCGGTGCTGGCCAGCGAGGGCCCGCCCGCACTGGAGGTCACCTCCGTCGGAGACATCCCGCTGATAGTGACGCACGACGACGACGGCACACTCACCGTCACCTACAAGGACCTCAGCTGGGACGGGCTGCTCAGCTGGCTGCGCCCCGGCCGCCGGGAGAGCGTGCTGACCCTCACCGTGCCGAAGGACTGCCCGGTCAGCGCCGGGGTGGTCTCCGCCTCGGCCGTCGTGGCCGGTTTCGAAGGCCGTACGGCGGTCAAGAGCGTCTCCGGCGAGATCGTGCTGGACGGGGTGAGCGGAGAGATCCACGCCGACACCGTCTCCGGGCCGGTGGAGAGCCGCGGCCTGGTCGGCGACCTGTCCTTCAAGAGCGTCTCGGGCGACCTGACCGTCGCCCAGGGCAGGCCGCGCCGGCTGAAGGCCGGCACCGTCTCCGGCCGGGTCACCGCCGACCTGGAGCTCCCGCCGACCGGCCACGTCACGCTGAACAGCGTCTCCGGCGAGGTCGTGGTACGGCTCCCGCACACCGTGGAGACCGACGTGGCGATCCGCTCCACCAACGGCCGGATCGGCACCGCCTTCCCCGGGCTCGACCGGGTGGACCAGCCCGGCAGGAAGGCGCTCACCGGCCGGATCGGCGGGGGCATGGCCTCGCTGTCGGCCACCACCGTCTCCGGCGACGTCACTCTCCTGAAGGGAGACCCTTCGTGAACGGCTCGTTCGACACCGGCCACGCCTCCGGTACGGTCCCGGGCGGGAGGGCGTCATGAGCCCCGTCTTCGGCCACGGGCGGCTCCGCCTCTACCTGCTCAAGCTGCTCCAGGAGAGCCCGCGCCACGGCTACGAGGTGATCCGGCTGCTCCAGGACCGCTTCCTCGGCGTCTACTCCCCCTCGCCCGGCACGATCTACCCGCGCCTGGCCCGGCTGGAGGAGGAGGGCCTGGTCACCCACGAGGTCGTGGCCGGCAAGAAGGTCTTCACCCTCACCGAGGCGGGCCGCGCCGAGCTGGAGGCCAGGATGGACGAGCTGGCCGAGCTGGAGCAGGAGATCTCCGACTCCGTCCGGGACATCGCCCGCGAGGTCAAGGAGGACGTGCGCGACACGGTCCGGTCGCTGCGCGAGGAGCTCACCCAGATGGCCCGCGACGTGCGGCAGAGCGCCAAGCAGGAGGAGCGCTCGGCCAAGGACGAGTTCCGGCGCGCCAAGCGGGAGCAGCGCGAGGCCTGGCGGGAGCAGAAGGCCGAGTGGCAGCGGCACAAGCACGAGTGGAAGCACGAGACCGAGCGCTGGCAGCGGGAGTGGAAGCGCGTCTGGGCCACCGGTTTCACCGGGCCCGGTTCCTCCGCCGGCGACGACCGGCTCGGGCAGATGCTCGCCGAGTTCGCCGAGGAGGTCCGCGGGGACGCCGCGGGCCGGCAGGTCACCGAGGAGACGCTGGCCGCGGCGCAGGACGCGCTCTACGACGCGGCCCGCCGGATCCGGGACGCCCTGCGGTGATCCTCCTGATGCGGGCCGCCCCGCCCCTCCTCCGGGCGGGGCCGCCGTCCTCGGCGCACCGGGCGCATCCGGCATGCCCTGTGCATCTGGCGCACCCGGCGTGCTCCGCGCACACCGTGAGCCCCGTGTGCCCGGTTCCGTCGGCGCGCTCAGGGAGTGAAGACGACCTTCCCGAAGACCTCTTCACCGTGCAGGGCCGCGAAGCCCTCGCGGGCCTCGGCCAGCGGGAGCACCCGGTCGATCAGCGGGCGGGTGCCGGTCTGCTCCAGGAAGCGGGCCAGCCGGGCGAGCTGGTCCCGGCTGCCCATGGTCGAGCCGATCACCGACAGCTGCAGGAAGAAGACCCGGTTCAGGTCCGCCGGGGGCACCGCGCCGCTGGTCGCGCCGGAGACCACCACCCGGCCGCCGGGACGCAGTGACTTGAGGGAGTGGTCCCAGGTCGCCTGGCCCACGGTCTCCATGACCGCGTCCACCCGTTCGGGCAGCCGGGCGCCGGGCTCGAAGACCTGGTCGGCGCCGAGTTCCAGGGCGCGGGCCCGCTTGGCCTCCGACCGGCTGGTGGCCCAGACCCGGTAGCCGCCGGCCCGGCCCAGCGCGATCAGCGCGGTGGCCACGCCGCCGCCCGCCCCCTGGACCAGCACGGTCGAGCCGGGCTCCAGCCCCGCCCGGTCGAACAGCATCCGGTAGGCGGTCAGCCACGCGGTGGGCAGGCAGGCCGCCTCCTCGAAGCCGAGCGCGGCGGGCTTGGGCACCAGGTTCCGCCGGGGCACGGCCACCCGCTCGGCGAAGGTCCCGTCGTGCACCTCCGAGAGCAGCGACCGCTTCGGGTCCAGCGTCTCGTCGGCGCCGGAGCCGATCACCGAGTGCACGATGACCTCGTTGCCGTCCTCGTCGATCCCGGCGGCGTCGCAGCCGAGCACGATGGGCAGCCGCTCCTGCCGGATGCCCACGCCCTTGAGGGTCCACAGGTCGTGGTGGTTGAGGGCGGCGGCCTTCACGGTGACGGTGGTCCAGCCGTCGGGGACCTTCGGTTCGGGGTGCTCGCCGAGCGTCAGCCCGGCGAGGGGGTTGTCGGGATCGGTCTGGGTTGCGGTTACGGCGAACATGGCCGCACCCTACGCTCCCGGCCCCGCCCGGCCACGCCCCCACCCCGCACTCCCGCCCGGCTTCTCACCGCCCGGCCTCTCACCACCCGGCCTCTCGCCCCCGGCCGGACGGCTCCACGGCGGAAGACCTCCAGCCCCCTCACCAGGTGGCGACGTTCACCGGCCCGTCGGGGGTCAGGCGGACCTCCCGACCGACGAGTTCGACGGCCTCGGCCTCGGCCACCAGCGCGGGGTCGCGGACCAGGGCGTGCGCGCGGGAACCGTCCGGCAGGTCCGCGACCAGGATCCCGCGCTCGGCCGCGCCGTCCCTGCCGTGCGCGACGGTGTAGCCCGTGACGGTCCCGGTCCCCTCGAAGACGTCGGCGATCGGCACGGGTTCGGCGACGTGCACCGGCGCACCCGCCCCGCGCAGCGCCGCGAGCCCGTCGCCCCGCCCCTCCCGGAAGGCGTCGCCCGGCTCGGTGGACCAGACGGCCCAGGTGTGCTTGGTCAGGTGCATCCCGACCCCGGTGACCAGGCCGTGCCCCGGTCCCGCCGTACCCGCCCCCGCCCGCAGCCGCTCGGCCATCGCCGCGGTGGAGTGCAGCACGTAGACGCTGACCGGCGCCCCGGCGTACGGCAGGCCGCCGGTGACCGTCAGCCCCCGCCCGTCCAGCGGGTCCAGGCCCGCCGCGGCGCAGGCCGTACGGAGGGCGACCGCGAAGCAGCTGTAGAGGTCGAGCGCGCCGATCCCGTCCAGGTCCGTGCCCGCGCGGGCGAAGGCGTGCCGGGCCGCGGCCGCCATCGCCGGGGACCCGCCCGGGACCGGCCGGGCCGCGACCTCCCAGGTGTCCTCGGCGTACGCCCATCCCCGCAGGTGGACGCGGCGGTCACGATCGATCCCGAGCCGGTCGGCGAGCCCCGAGCTCACCATGATCACGGCGGCGGCCTGGTCGACGTCCATGAACGCGACGGTCCGCTTGGTGTACGGCCAGCCGACGACGCGGTTGTCCGGGCCCGGGGTGACGAGCTCCTCCGGCGTCCAGGCCCGCCGGTGCCAGGCGTGCGGGTTGGCCACGGCGACGCGGGTCATCGGGGCCATCATCCGGCCCCGCGCCTCCCGCTCGTCACCGATGGACTCCCCGGCGGCGGCCCGGCGCGCGGTCTCCATGATCGCGTAGGTGTGCACGGGCAGGAAGAGCTCGTGGGCCAGCTCGGCCGGGTGCGGCGGGCGCTCCCAGCCGTAGGGCGGCCTGGGGTGGGCGCGGTGGCTCCACGCGGGACGCTCCCCCGCCCGGCGCAGGGCCTTCTTCGTCGCCAGCACCTCACCGCCGGCGACCAGGGCCGCGTCCATCTCCCCTGCGGCGATCGCGGCGGCGGCCGTGCCGAGGAGCGTCTGCGGGGCCGTACCGCTCACCGTGGAGTAGGCGCGGTGGCGGGGTGCGGCCTTGAGGCGCTCGGCGAGCCGGGCGGCGGGATCGTCGTACTGCCAGGACTCGGTGTAGACGACCTGGACCGAGTCGAGCCGCTCCAGCAGACCGGGCGCTCCGGCGTCGGCGGCGGCCTCGCGGACGACCAGCTCCCACAGGTCCAGCGGCTCCGGCCCCGGCCGCTCCCGGACGGTGTGCTGGGCGACGCCGACGAGGCAGGGGGTCCGTGGATCCACGCTCATACGGACATCAAACCAGAACGACGTTCGGTTTGGATAGCGCCGAGTGCGCGGAGTTGCTGGAGAAATGCACGTGAATCGATTGCTTCAGTGATGCGGAAGACCCCTTTTGAAGCCTCCCAAAGCGACTTTCACCTGCAGTGATGCCCATTCGTTAAACCATAGCGAATAGGCATTTCAATAACGGAATCGCATCGGAGGGAACCGTCCCAGACTTTTTCCCGTCAATTCATGGCCGAACTCGAGATCCACTCAGTAGCGTTCCCAGCGTTTTCCTGGCGGCGGGAAGTCCCGCCCGCCGCCGAAGACGAAAGGAGCTCCATTGAATCCCCGAGCACGGCGCCTCACCGTCCCCCTCACCGGCCTCCTACTGGTCGCCGGAGCGATGGGCGCCACCTCCGCCGGCGCGAGCGCCGCGAGCACCACCACCGGCACCACCACCGGCACCACTGCCGCCGCCACGACGGGCGCCCCCTCCGACGTGGTGACCTCCACCGCGTCGGAGACGCCCGCCGAGGCGACCTCCTTCTGGTCGCCGGAGCGCATGCGCAGGGCCACCGACGCCACCGGCGACGTCGACCTCAGCGTCCGGGGCGGCAAGGCCTCCTCGGCGGCCGGGCCCACCGGCAAGGCCGGAGCCGTCCCGCCGAGCGGCCCGGGAGGCGGCCCGACCACCAGGAGCAAGCAGGTCAACCTGCCCAACACGGTCGGCCGGGTCTTCTTCACCCTGCCCAAGGCCAACCCGCTGGACCCGAAGAGCTGGAAGTACTGCTCCGGCACCTCCGTCCAGGGCAAGTACCGCAACGTGGTCGCCACCTCGGCGCACTGCGTCTACGACGTGAAGACCAACCAGTTCTATGACAACTGGATCTTCATCCCGTCCTACTGGGACGGCAACCAGGCCTGGGACGGGAAGAACCCGTACGGCATCTACGCGGCCAAGTGGTTCAACGCGCACGACGACTTCGTGGTGAAGGAGGACTACGACTACGACTACGCCTTCGTCAACGTCCACTCCGGGTTCAAGGTGAACTGGGAGAAGGACAAGGACGGCAAGTGGCAGCCGATCGTCAAGAACGTCGGCCGGCTCGGTGACAACGTCGGCGGGCAGGGCTTCGCCTGGAACCAGAAGGTGAAGAACAAGGTCTTCTCCTTCGGCTACCCGGCCGGGCCGCACCCCGACGGCGACAAGCCGTTCACCGGGCGCACGATGAAGTGGTGCTACGGCACGACCGGCGCCATGCCCGCCGCGCCGAAGTACAACATCCAGGAGCACGTCGGCTTCAAGTGCGCCTTCACCGCGGGCGCCAGCGGCGGCCCGCTCCTGCTGAAGTACAAGAGCTCCACCCGCACCGGCTACCTCAACGGCGTCAACAGCGTCGCCTGGGACACCGACAAGAACGACCGCTACGACCGCATCTCCTCGCCGTACTTCAACGGCGAGACCCACCAGGTCTACAAGGCCGCAGCCAACCGCTGGACCAAGTAGCCCCCGCTCAGGAGACGGCGCCCGGACCACCCGGGCGCCGTCACCCGGTAGACGACGCACGACGGCCGGCCGCCCGGCCATTCGACCGGCCGCCGAACCCCGAGGGCCCGCTCCGCCCGGACCGGGCCCCTCGTTCACATTCCAGCGCTTCCGCAGGTCACGCGAAGGGGTCGGCTCCGAGATAGCGGACGATCACGACATCCGCGTCATCAGGGTCCTGCTCCCAGATGATGAGCCAGTCCTCGGAACGATCACGGACAGGAACGCCCCATAGCCCGTCCCGGAAGGATCTGCGACGTACGCGCCCATCACCAGGGTCAGCCTCCAGGAGATCGAGTGCGTCATCGATCGCATCGAGAAGCCGCCCGGATCCTGCCGCCTTCTCCAGCAGGGCGTACGCGTCACGAGCTTGGGGGTCGAACTCGATGACGGCCATCAGGCTGGATCACCCCGTCCCGCCCGACGCGGCCGAGGACTGCGGCGCTCCGGGTGGCGACGGCCCTCGTCGATCTGCGCCTGGATCTCCGACGGCAGTTCGTACTCCGGAATCTCCTCATGTCCCCTGGTCAACTTCTGATACTTCTCGATGGAGATCACCACGGCGACCGGCTGCCCGTAGTGGGTCAGGACAGTCTCTTCCTTGGCGTAACGCGCCCGCCCGACCACCTCACCAAGGTGCTCGCGAGCCTCACTGATCGGCATCTCGCTCATACTCGGAATTGTACAACTCCGAGAACAGATGATCTTCTGTTCGGACGACGTCCGTTAAGAATCCCCATGTCCGACAGCGGCAAGCCGTTCACCGGGCGCACGATGAAGTGGTGCTACGGCACGACCGGCGCCATGCCCGCCGCGCCGAAGTACAACATCCAGGAGCACGTCGGCTTCAAGTGCGCCTTCACCGCGGGCGCCAGCGGCGGCCCGCTCCTGCTGAAGTACAAGAGCTCCACCCGCACCGGCTACCTCAACGGCGTCAACAGCGTCGCCTGGGACACCGACAAGAACGACCGCTACGACCGCATCTCCTCGCCGTACTTCAACGGCGAGACCCACCAGGTCTACAAGGCCGCAGCCAACCGCTGGACCAAGTAGCCCCCACCCAGGAGACGGCGCCCGGACCACCCGGGCGCCGTCTTCTCTGCTGCCTTCACCAGTGAATATAAGCTTTGACGCCTTTAGCTGCCAAAGCTTATATTCGCTCTGTGTCATGGCTGGAAGCACTACGGAGAGCGGGATGGCAGGCTGAGATCTCCCATCCCGGGAGGCTCGTCATCCGGGGCGATGAGTCCCTTCACGGGTTCCGCCTGGTCCGGCGTGGCCGAGCGCCGCGGCCGTCCGAGGTCGCGTCCTCGCCTGATCCGGAGGCCATCCTGTGGATCCCCTCGGTCTCCCCCGTCGTGGCACGCCTTCTCCACGACCGCGGATGGTCCTGGGTCACCGATGACGGCCGGGCGCAGGTCAGGCTCGGCACACAGGTGGTGACCGTACCGGCCGAGGAGAACGCTCCGCCCGAGGCCCCTCAGCGATCACGCAGAAGGTCCGGGGCGACCACCTCCGTGAGACGGGTCCTACTGGAGAGCTCCGGGCCGATGAAGCAGGTCGAGATAGCACGGATCGCGGAGACGACCCAGGCGCGGGTCTCGCAGATCCTCTCGGTCCTGAGCGAGAACGGCCTGTGCCGCCGGACGACCACCGGATGGGCCCTCACCGACCCGGAGGGTGCGCTGGACCAGTGGCTGGCCGATTACCGGGGCCCGGCGGGATCAGCACCCACTGGTACGGGCTCGACACTCTCTCCGAGCAGGTTGCTTCTGCTGTGACGGCCATCGGAGAGGGAGCGGCAAGGGTGTCCGGTGATGCCGCCGCCGACGTCCTCGCGCCCTGGCGCATGCCGACTCATGCGGTCGTGTACGGCGATCGCAGTCCCGACCTCGAGCCGTGGGGGATGGTCCCGGCCGAACCCGACCAGGCGACTCTGACCCTCACGGTCCCCGACGACCGGTCGGTCTTCATGCCCGCGAGCGAGAACCTTGCGCCGATGCTCACGGAGCACCCCCCATGGCCACTGGCTCCGCTGACCCAGCTGCTCTGGGACCTGCTGGCCTCGGAAGCCTCCGACTCCGCCGAGGCCGCGGAGACGCTACGGCGTTCCTGGCTCACCACTCGGGAGGAAAGATGACCCGGATATCCATCAGGAGCGGCTCCCGCGCCGAGGACTCCTCGTTCCGCGCGCTGTCCGACGCCGCGGAGGCATTCGCCGCAATCGGCGACTACCGGGTGATCGGGGGTCACATGGTCAACATCCATGTGCGGGCCGCGGACCTCGATCTACCGCTCCGGGGCCAGACCGGCTGGCCGTCCTCGGTGACCCGACGCTGACCGGCATGAGCCGATCTGCGCTGATGCAGTTGATCAAGCGGTTGTCGCGGCAGCAGGCCGCCCGGGCCGAACGGCGTAAGCATCGTCAGCGCGGCGGAGACCGACAGCCGACGGCTCGCGGAGGGGTCTTCTACGAAAAGATCACCGATGCCGAGCGCGTTCTTGCGGTCGTCCTCGGCCTGCGCAAGGTCTGCAGCTGGGACGTGGTGGCCGAACTGTTCGAGGTGAGTCGGCGCACCATCGGCAACGCCCGAATGTGGGTCCGTCCGCTGCTGGAACAGGACGGCTACGTCATCACTCGTTCCACGGTCCGGTACTCCAGTACCACCGAGCTCCTGGAGAGCCTGAGACCAGCGAGATCCCACGACACGCCGACATGTTGATTTCTTACGGTTCCACTACCTGCGGAATTTGCTGACGACGGTCCCGAAGTCGGCGCAGCCGTGGGTGGCGACCCTGGTGCGCACCATCTTCGACCAGCCGGCCGCCGAGGCCGTGCGCTCCCAGCACGCCTGGGTCGTCGAGGCGCTGGAGGGCAAGTACCCGGCCGCGGCGACGCACCTGGACGCGGCCCGCGAGGAGCTGCTGGCCTTCGCCGTCTTCCCGCGCGAGGTCTGGCGGCAGGTCTGGTCGAACAACCCGCAGGAGCGGTTGAACAAGGAGATCCGCCGCCGCACCGACGTGGTCGGCATCTTCCCCGACCGGGACGCGGTCGTGCGCCTGGTGGGTGCGGTGCTGGCCGAGCAGACCGATGAGTGGACCGAGGCCCGCCGCTACATGGGGCTGGACGTGCTGGCCAAGGTCCGGCTGCGGCTGATCTGCGGCGACACACCGGGGCAGAATCCGCTGCCGCAGACACTTACCGCTTAACCTGCAGAAACAGGATCACGCGAAGGTCGGCTCATACACCACTTCGCTGGACGTGACCTCGACGTGTTGTGGTCGCATGCACTGCGGCAGGCCCCTCCGGCGGTGGGTACTTGACGGGGATCCGCTGCACACCGGTTGATGGATTGACCGGCGGTCCGTGAAACCCGAGATATGGAAGGCTCCGTCCGCTACCCGAGGGCGCCACGCCCGAACGGCGACCCGGTCGGCTTCTTCGCAGCTCAGGACGGTTGTACGGCGGGCACGACCGGCGGTTTCCGATCGGGAGGGGATCTGACGTCGGTCAGGATCTTTCGGTTCCACGGATCCGGTAACGAAGACGTAACGGTCCATACCGATGCCGGATTACTGCTCCTTTACACCATCTTTGCTGAGTACGGTCTCCTCTTGTCTCTTTACGTACGCGTGAGCCACCCGAGCGCTCATGACAAAGAAGGAGCTACCGTGAACCCCCGAGTCAAGCACCTCGCCCTCCCTCTGGGAGGTGCTCTCGTGGCCACCTCCCTGGCCGGCGCCTTCGCCGGCACCGCCACCGCCGAGCCCGACCTGAAGTCGGCGACGCTCGCCCCCTCAGCCAACGCGCAGGCCATCGCGGGCTACTGGACCTCTTCGAAGCTGAAGGAGGCCAAGACCTACCTCGCCGAGTCCACCGCCACCGGCAGGCTGCGGGTGGGCGGCACCAAGGCCTCCGCCGACGGCAGGCCCGGCATCGTCGCCCCGACCGGCGAGGGCGGCAAGTCCGCGGGCAGGTCCAGGAACGTCAACCTGCCGATCACCGTCGGCAAGGTCTTCTTCCTCGACGACAAGGGCCAGGAGCGCTGGTGCTCCGGCACCTCGATCCAGTCGAAGTTCCGCAACCTGGTCGCCACCGCCGGCCACTGCGTCTACGACACCGACACGAACAAGCCCTTCAGCAACTTCGTGTTCATCCCCGGCTACTACCAGGGCAAGGCCCCCTGGGGGATCTACGTCGGCGCCAGGGTCAACATGCACCACGACTTCGACGTCTACGAGGACTACGACTACGACTACGCGTTCGTCAACGTCTACAACGGCATCAAGCAGACGGGCGTGAAGGAGGTCGGCAAGTCCACCTACACGGCCACCAAGGGCTTCAAGTACACCGAGGACCGGGCGATCTCCAAGGAGGAGTTCGCCAAGGGCTACGAGAAGTACGGCGAGCTCGGCCCGTACTGGAAGAAGGCGCTCGACCCGACCGTCGAGAACGTCGCCAAGCCGGCCGACGCCGCCAAGCACATCGAGGAGTACGTCGCCACCGGCCGCAACGGGGTCAAGCTGACGGCCGTCGAGGTGGTCGAGAGCGTCTACGCCAAGGCGCCCAAGGGCCTGGAGAACGGGAACAAGTTCGAGCGCAAGACCGTCAGGACGCCGATCAGCAAGGAGGAGTACGACAAGCTCCTCAAGCAGAAGGCGGACGGTGGCTTCCTCGGCAAGCTCGAGGCCACCAAGGACGTCAACGGCACCGAGATCGCCTGGTTCAAGTCCCAGTACTTCGTGAAGAAGTGGGTCAAGACCACGGTGAAGGAGCTGTACTTCCACACCCGCTACTTCGTGATCGTCATGGCCGACGCCGGCCGCCTCGGCGACAACGTCGGCGGCCAGGGCTTCAGCTGGAACCAGAAGCTGGGCAAGAAGGTCTTCACCTTCGGCTACCCGGCCTACGCCCACCTGGACGGCCACAAGCCGTACAGCGGTCACACCATGAAGTGGTGCTACGGCAAGACCGGCAACGCCCCGGACGTGCCGAAGTACAACGCCCAGGAGCACCAGGCCATCAAGTGCGCCTTCACTCCGGGTGCCAGCGGCAGCCCCTTCCTGCTGCAGTACAAGAACAGCAAGCGGACCGGGTACGTCAACGGCGTCGTGAGCCTCACGATCGACAGCGACGGCAACGACCGCTACGACCGGGTCACCACCCCTTACTTCAACGGTGAGACCTACGGCATCTACAAGTCCGCTGCCAACCGCTGGACCGGGAAGCTCCCCGGCTAGCCGCGCGGTCGCGGAGGGGAAGGGCCCGGTGACCGCCTGGCCCTTCCCCGCCTTCACGGGGCTCTTACGCCTTGGAGGGCACACTCGGCGGGTGACGATGTCAGACCGGACCGACCCGCCAAGCTGCCCAAAACCCAGTTGATCTGGAAAAATCACTCTTTACATCCCCAGCGAAGTCGCAACCCCCGGAAGGAACGTCCTCATGTCCCCCCGCGTCCGGCGGCTCACGGCCACACTCGGCGCCCTCGTCGCCGCCTGTGCGACCGTGGCGTCCGTCTTCGCCGGGCCGGCCGAGGCCAGTCCTTACGACGGGGTGCCGAACGGGGTCACGTCCATCACGCTGACCCGCGGCGGCGCCGACATGAAGCGGATCGCGGCCTACTGGAGCCCGGCGCGCCTCAAGCAGGCCCAGAACAACACCCCCGCCACCCCCGAGGTCAAGCCGAGCGACGGCGGCTCCACGCCGCTCCCCGCCACCCCCACCGCTCCCGCCACCCCCGTCCCCAGCGGCACGGCCACCACCGCCTCCGCGGCGGCCTCGGGTGAGCAGACCACCGCGACGACGGCCACCGCGACCGCCGCGGGAGCCTCTCCGATCATCGAGCCCACGTCCCCCAGGAAGCGTGGAGCGGCCACCGGCGCCGTCCCCGTCACGGTCGGGAAGGTCTTCTTCCGGATCGGCGGCAAGGACTACTGGTGCTCCGCCTCCTCGGTGGCCTCCGCCAACCGGAACCTGGTCGCGACGGCCGCGCACTGCGCCTACGACGCGAAGATGGGGCGGCCCGCCGAGTACTGGATCTTCATCCCGGGTTACGACAGGGGCGAGACCCCGTACGGGATCTATGTGGGCCACTCCTTGAACCTGCACGAGAGCTTCGTCGGCAAGGGCGACTACGACTACGACTACGCCTTCGTCACCGTGCACGACGGTTTCCGGTGGAAGCCGGGCAAGAGCGCGGGTTCCTACGAGATGGAGACCGTCGGCAGCCTGGAGGACAACGTCGGCGGGCAGGGCCTGGTCTTCAAGCGCGGACCCGGCAGGTACACCTTCGCCTTCGGCTACCCCGCCGCCCCGTACCTCGACGGCACCAAGCCCTTCAACGGCCAGGAGCTGAAGTCGTGCGACGGGCTGACCCGCAGGCAGGCGGCCCCCGCCCGGCTGGTGGAGTACGGCGTCGCACTGAAGTGCGGGTTCACCGCCGGCGCCAGCGGCGGCCCCTGGCTGATCGGCTACGACACCAGGAGCGCGCTCGGCTACCTCAACGGCGTCAACAGCTTCGCCTGGGACACCGACGTCGACAAGCGCTACGACCTGATCTCATCGCCGTACTTCAGCCTGTCGACCTACGTCGTCTACCGGTACGCGGGAAGCCGGCGCGCGAGTTGATCCGCAGCGGATCCGGACGTTCCGGACACAACGAAGGGGCCTCGGCGATCCGCCGGGCCCCTTTCGAGTTCCGTTAGACGTGGCAGGTCCCGAATCGGTGCCATCTTTTCGATGTGATCTGAGTCACATCCAGCCGGTCACCAACGGTGTGTGATCGATTACGCCACATCGGGCACATCCGCCCCAACCCTCACCGTAGCTGCGAAGACAGCGGATTCTCCCCCAAGACTCATTGGGGAGCCCTCAGGTAACGGAACGGTATCGGCGGATGTGCGCGCCTTCGTCGGTTCCGAAGCGGCTTCCGCTTTTCAAGATCGGGCCTGTATGTTCCTGGCTATCCCTTTACTGACGCATGGGACGCAAGATGCGTTCCACGACAGACCAAGGAGTTTCCCTTGAAGCGCATCCTCCTCCCCGCCGGTGGCGCCGTTCTGGCCACCGGTCTGCTCGCCGCCGGCCTGGCCGGCACCGCTCAGGCCGCTCCGGACTGGGCCAGCGACACCATGGCCAAGAGCGCTCCCGACGCTCAGCTGGTCGCCAACTTCTGGACCGCCCGCAACGGCGAGGCCCTGAAGAACGCCACGCCTTACTCCTGGGACGTCAAGGCCACCCCGACCATGAAGGTGGCCGGCGGCTACACCCCCGACGGCAAGCCCGGCGCCGTCGTGCCGATCGGCGAGGAGAAGAAGTCCGCCTCCGTCGTCAAGAACATCAACCTGCCGAAGACCATCGGCAAGGTGTTCTTCCTCGACGAGGACGACAAGCCGCGCTGGTGCTCGGCCACCTCGATCCAGGCCAAGTACCGCAACCTGGTCGCCACCGCCGGTCACTGCGTCTACGACGACGGCAAGAACTCCTCCGTCGCCGACCGCTGGATCTTCGTGCCGGGTTACTACCAGGGCAAGACCCCGTGGGGCATCTACGTCGGTAAGACGGCGTACACGCACTACGACTTCGCCGCCTTCGAGGACCGCGACCGCGACTACGCGTTCGTCACCGTCTACAACGGTGTCCAGGTCGGTGGCGCTTCCTGGAAGCCCGTCTCGGCGGCCGACTACGACAAGTTCTCCGGCGAGAAGAAGGTCGAAGGCCAGGAGATCAGCAAGGCGCAGTTCGACCAGTGCACCCTGGTCGACCTGAACGACTGCTACTCCCAGGACCCGGTCGCCCCGCAGAACGTCGACGCCAACTACCCCGGCGCCGTCGTGACCCGCGTCGAGGTC
>NZ_CDRNDK010000019.1:17805-34476 GCF_977012225.1 Planomonospora algeriensis
GGACGAGTGGACCAAGCTGGACAAGGACCCCAAGAACCTGGGCACCCTCAGCAAGGAGGGCCAGCCCTTCTCGGTCACCCGCTACTACGTCCAGCAGTGGGTCAAGCCGGGCTCGGACCTCAAGTACTACAAGAAGGTCCACGTCATCCTCGGCCTCGTCAAGGACGTCGGCCGCCTCGGTGACACCGTCGGCGGCCAGGGCTTCGCCTGGAACCAGAAGGTCGGCCAGCCGGTCTACGCCTTCGGCTACCCCGGCGAGGCGCACCCCGACGGAGACAAGCCGTTCACCGGCGTGACCATGAAGTACTGCTACGGCAGGACCAACACCCGCACCTACGCCGCCAACGCCTACGAGATCCAGAACCACCTGGCGCTGAAGTGCTCGATGACCGGCGGCGCCGACGGCGGCCCCTGGCTGTTGAAGTACAGCAACGCCAAGCGCCTCGGCTACGTCAACGGCGTGACCAGCGCCTTCCACGACCAGGACGGCAACGACCGGGTGGACTTCATCAGCTCGCCGTACTTCGACGGTGACGCCGCGGGCGTCTACCGCGAGGCGCTCAGGGTCCGCGACGCGCGGATCGTCGGCGACAAGGGCGAGCTCCTCAAGTAAGGGCTCAAGCAGGAGCACGGCGCCGCCCCCGCAGGGCGGAGGAAAGGGGTCCGGCACGCCGCCGGGCCCCTTCTCGCGTCCTCCCGCTCCCCGCTCACGCCGGGACGAGCCCCCTGGCCCGCTCCCCGCTCACGCCGAGGCGAGCCCATCCGCCCGCCGGTCAGGCCGGGGTGAGCTCCCTGATCCGCTCGTCCAGCTCCACCACCGGGGGCTCCGCGGCGTACGGGTCCAGCCGCCGGCGCAGGTCGGTCACGTAGGAGCGGGTCCGGGCCGACTGAAGGCCCCCCGCCAGCTCCAGCGCCTCGCCCGCCGCCGTGCAGGCCTCCTCCAGCTCGCCGCACTCCAGCAGCCCCGCCGCCAGCAGCGACAGGTTGAACATGCGCCCGCGCACGAACCGCCCGTCCATCTCCAGCGACCGCCGCGCGTGCCGTACGGCCTGCGTCCCGTCGCGCAGGTCGCGGAAGCAGTGGGCGACCTTGGCCGACAGGTAGGCCTCGTCGAAGTAGGCGATCCACTCGGGCTCGTCGCCGGGCTTCCTGCGGTCGAAGGCCAGCTCCGCCTGGTGCAGCGCGGCGCGGCAGGCCGTACGGTCGCCCAGCAGCGCCTGCGCGTGCGCCTCCAGCACGTGCGCCTCGGCCAGCAGGGAGAAGACCCCCGCGCGCTGGGCCGAGAGCTGGGCGGCCCGGGCGAGGTCGAGGGCGTGGGCGGGCTGCCCGATGTAGGCGGCCTGGTGGCTCATCCCGGCGAGGATCTCCCCGCCGAGACCGTGGTCCCCCGCTCCCCGGGCCAGGCGCAGCGCCTGGATGAGGTAGCGCTGGGCGACCCCGTGGTGCTCCAGGTCGTAGGCCATCCAGCCGGCCAGCCGGGTCAGCTCGGCGGCGGCCGAGGCGAGCTCCCTGCCGGTGGCCTCGGCGTAGGAGCCGTCGTTGAGCAGCGGGGCGACGGCCGTGTCGAGGTACTTCACCACCGCCGAGCGGATCCGGCCGCCGCCGAACCGGTTGTCCAGCTCGCCGAAGGACCGGGTGACCTCCCGGATCGCGGCGATGTCGGCCATGCCCACCCGCCGGGAGCCGCCCGCGGCGGGGCGGGCCTCCGCGGGGAGGGTCAGCCAGCGCACCGCTCCGACCGAACCGGCTCCGATAGCGAAGGTGGAGTCGACCAGGAACCGCCGCCGCTCCACGTCCGCCCGCCACAATGCCGTCACGCTCGCGACCCCCTCGTGCCAGGTGTGCGGGAACTCCTGCCCCACATCGAGGGGGGTAGTCGTCGCGGACATGTCCATGTCCTCCGGGGTGACCGTCCGGCCGAGGCGCAGCGAGAAGATCTCCGCGAGCAGGGCCGGGACCGGCTCGCGCGGGCGCTGGCCGCCGAGCCAGCGCAGGACGGAGCTGTGGTCGTACTTCAGCCCGGACAGGCCGCGCGCCCGGCCGAGCTCGTTGAGGTTGCGGGCCAACCCCTTGTAGGTGAACCCGGCCTCGGCGATGAGCCGCTGGAGGGAGCGGTTCGGCTGGCGTTCCATCGTTCTCCTCGCCGTCGAGAATCACCGGAGCGCATGAGGGCGCGCACGGGCCGTCCGCGGGCTCACCGATTGCCCGCGCGCGCCCCGCCCGGAAGGTAAAAGTAACGGAGAGAACTTGTTATAGCACGTTCCGTAAAAGAATTGAGATTCATCGGTAAAGAAGACGCCCCCGCCGGTCGGGCGGGGGCGTCTTCGGGGAGGACCGGCGCGGGCTAGAGCCGGGCGACCCCGTCGGCCCGGGCCTGGGAGACGACCGCGGCGGTGACCGCGGGGGCGACCCGCTCGTCGAACGGGCTGGGGATCACGTAGTCGGCCGAGAGCTCGTCGTCGCCGACCACGGCGGCCAGCGCCTCGGCGGCGGCGACCTTCATGTTCTCGGTGATGGTGGTGGCCCGCACGTCGAGCGCCCCGCGGAAGACGCCGGGGAAGGCCAGCACGTTGTTGATCTGGTTGGGGAAGTCCGAGCGGCCGGTGGCGACCACCCGGGCGTGCTTCCTGGCGACCTCGGGGTGGACCTCGGGCGTCGGGTTGGACAGCGCGAAGACGATCGCGTCGGGCGCCATCGAGGCGATGGCCCGCTCGGAGACCGTCGAGCCCGACAGTCCGACGAACACGTCGGCCCCGGCCAGCGCCTCCTCGGTGGAGCCGCGCAGGTCCGCCCGGTTCGTGTCGCGGGCCAGCGCCTCCTTGACCGGGTTGAGGTCGCCGCGGCCCCGGTGAACGATGCCCTTGGAGTCGGAGACCGCGATGTCGCCGATGCCGGCGTTCAGCAGGATGCGGCTGACCGCGACGCCGGAGGCGCCGGCGCCCGCCACCACGGCCCGCAGGTCGCCCAGCGAGCGGCCGGTCAGCCGGGCGGCGTTCTTCAGCGCGGCGAGCACGACGATCGCGGTGCCGTGCTGGTCGTCGTGGAAGACCGGGATGTCCAGCAGTTCGCGCAGCCGGTCCTCGACCTCGAAGCACCGGGGCGCGCTGATGTCCTCCAGGTTGATGCCGCCGAACGAGGGCGCCAGCCGGACGACGGTCTCGACCAGGGCGTCCACGTCGGTGCAGTCGAGGCAGATCGGCACGGCGTCGACGCCGGCGAACTCCTTGAACAGCAGGGCCTTGCCCTCCATGACGGGCATGGCGGCGGCGGGACCGATGTCACCGAGCCCGAGCACCGCGGTGCCGTCGGAGACGACGGCCACGACGTTCGAGACCCAGGTGTAGTCGGATGCGAGCTCGGGCTCCTCGGCGATCGCGGTGCAGACCTTGGCCACGCCCGGGGTGTAGGCGAGGGACAGGTCGTCGGCGTTGCGGACCGGGACGGTGGAGCGGACCTCCAGCTTGCCCCCGCGGTGCAGGGCGAAGGCCGGATCCAGATCGAGGGCTTCGATGGAGATGGAAGAGGGCGAGATTGCCACAGCGACCCCTGTAATCAGTCAGACGGACATTTCCTTCGTAGGCGCCGCAGGAGGCTGGCCCGGCTTCGGTAGCCGCTCGGGACGTGCTCGCTGGAGACGGTCGCCTGGAGGGGTTCGGGGGTCACCCGTTGCTCGATTGTGCCACATGGTGAGACTCCGGCAGGTGACAGGTGGCGCACACTTTCGTTACCGGGGACGTTAACCCGCTCACATGTAATACTTGAACCCCTGAACACCCCTTACCCCGACTCCCCTACGGAAACTCCGGTGGACCTGATCTCCTACGCCGAGCTGGCCGTGCTGCTCGTCAACGGCCCCGACCGCCTCGCCGGCCTGGAAGGGCTGCGGGCCCTGCTGGAGGAGAGCGGCCGCCCCCCGCGGGCCGACCGCCTCACCCCCGGGGACCTCGACGCCCTGCGCGGGCTGCGCGAGGAGCTCGTGGCCGTCTTCGAGGCCGCGGCCGGCGGGAACGAGCGGGGGGTCGTCGACCGGCTCAACGCGCTGCTCCGCCGCCACCCGGTCCACCCGCAGATCGCCGACCACGACGGCGAGCCGTGGCACCTGCACCTCACCGAGGGCGGGCGCTTCTGCGACCAGTACATCGTGGGCGCGGTGATGGGCCTGGCCACCATCGTCACCGACCTCGGCCCCGACCGGCTCGGCCTCTGCCGGGCGGCGCCGTGCCGCCGGGCCTACCTCGACACCTCCTCCAACCGGTCCCGGCGCTACTGCTCGGAGCGGTGCGCCAGCCGGGCGAACGTCGCCGCCTACCGGGCCCGGAAGAAGGTCGGCCAGGACAGCGGCGGCCGGTAGCGCGCGACCACCCGGCCCACCACCGGGACCGGGCCGAAGTCCCAGCTGTCCCGGCGGCCGGGGGCGCGCTGGTTGTCGCTCTCCAGCCACCAGCCCTCGCCGTCGCGCCACGCGGCGCGTTTGACGATCAGCCGGGACTCGTCGGCGGGGAGCCGGGCGAGGACGAGGTCCCCGGCCCGGACCGGGGCGCCGCGCCGTACCCAGAGCCAGTCGCCGGGGCGCAGCGCGGGCAGCATGGAATCCCCCTCGACACGGACTCTCATGAGCGGGAACCCCTTTCAGCGCGGGCCTGGCGGAGGCGAGTAAGGTCGTTCGAGGACCATGCTGATCTCAGCATCAAGGAAGGATTTTCCGATGCTCGCACGACTTCTGCGCCCCAGGCACGTCGCGTCCGCCCACTGCGACCTGCCCTGCGGCGTGTACGACCCGGCCCAGGCCCGCATCGAGGCCGAGTCCGTCAAGGCCATCATGGAGAAGTACGCCGCCAACGAGGACCCGGTCTTCCGCACGCGCGCGCTGGTCATCAAGGAGGAGCGGGCCCAGCTGGTCAAGCACCACCTGTGGGTGCTGTGGACCGACTACTTCAAGCCGCAGCACCTGGAGGCCTACCCTCAGCTGCACCAGCTGTTCTGGGAGGCCACCAAGCTGGCGGGCGCCGCCGCGGCCAAGGGCACCGTCGACTCCTCCAAGGCCGACGAGCTCCTGGCCAAGATCGAGGAGATCTCCAAGATCTTCTGGGAGACCAAGGCCGCCTGATCCGCCGCCGCCCGATCCGCCGCGGGATCGGCGACCGCGCAGGGCACGGCGTACCGGCGCCCCGCGGGGTGCCGGTACGCCGCTCCTCCCACCTCGCGGAACGCCCTTTTTTCCCGTTCCAAATCATCCGGATCGCGAGTCTGATCGGGCCAACAGCCACCTGGGGACGGTAGGTTGCAGTCAGCGACCTTGCGAGGAGGAACGTGACTGAGCACACCGAGGCGCCCGCGGTCGACGCGGGCGGGATCCGTGACGTGGTGAGCGTCCGGCTGCCGGCTGTGAGCGCATATCTGTCCGTTTTACGTACGGCCACCGCAGGGCTGGCCGCCCGTCTGGACTTCACGCTGGACGAGATCGAGGATCTCCGGATCGCGGTCGACGAGGCGTGTGCGATGTTGTTGACCCAGGCCGTCCCGGGCACCGACCTGACGGCCGAGTTCGAGCTCACCGGGCAGGAGATGCGGGTCCGGGTCGAGGTCAGCACGGTGGGCAGCTCCCCGCCCAAGCGCGACGAGTTCGCCTGGATGGTGCTCACCGCCCTGGCCGACGACGTGGACGCCGTCACCGACTTCCCCGACCGTATGGCGATCGTGCTCCGCAAGCGTCGAGGCGCGGCGAGGCCGGCGTGACGGAAAGGACTCGTGCCATGGCCACCAGCGACCACGCGGTCCCCGACAGGGTTCGCGCGCGCACGCTCTTCGGTGAACTGGCGGAGTTGACCCCCGACGACCCGCGACGCCAGCGCATCCGTGACGAGCTCGTCGAGCTCCACCTGCCCCTGGTCGAATACCTCGCCCGGCGCTTCCGCAACCGGGGCGAGTGGCTCGACGACCTGACGCAGGTCGCCACCATCGGCCTGATCAAGTCGATCGACCGCTTCGACCTGGACCGCGGGGTGGAGTTCTCCACCTACGCCACGCCCACCATCGTGGGCGAGATCAAGCGGCACTTCCGCGACAAGGGCTGGGCGGTCCGGGTGCCGCGCCGCCTGCAGGAGCTGAAGCTCTCGCTCACCAAGGCGATCAGCGAGCTCTCGCAGCGCGAGGGGCGGGCGCCCACCGTCGCCGAGCTCGCGGCGTTCCTGAAGATGACCGAGGAGGAGGTGCTCGAGGGTCTGGAGTCGGCCAACGCCTACTCCACGGTCTCCCTGGACGCCCCCGATTCCGGGGACGACGACGCGCCCGCGGTGGCCGACTCCCTGGGCATCGTGGACGACTCCCTGGAGGGCGTCGAGTACCGCGAGTCGCTCAAGCCGCTGCTCGAACGGCTCCCGCCGCGCGAGAAGCGGATCCTGCTGCTGCGGTTCTTCGGCAACATGACGCAGTCGCAGATCGCCACCGAACTGGGCATCTCGCAGATGCACGTCTCCCGGCTGCTGGCCAGGACCCTGACCCAGCTCCGCGAGGGCCTCACGGCCGAAGACTGACCCGCTCAGGCCCCGTCGCTCCCGACCCCGTCCGACGGCTCCGCGTCCCCGTAGAGGATCCGGGTCGTCGGCGGGGAGAGCAGCGCGGCCAGCGCGGTCACCACCGCGGCGGCCAGGAGGCCGCCGGGCAGCGCCCGGTCCGACTGGAAGAGCGTGACCACGACCGGGACCATGAAGATCTGGGTCAGCACCCCCGGGCTCCGCGTCCACTTCTCGGCCCGCAGCAGTCCCCAGGCCACCCGGAGCAGGATCGCTCCCACGAGGAGCCCGAAACCGGCGACGAAGGCCGAGCTCATCGCGTCGGACGGGTTCCCGGCCACGGTCTCGACCGCGACGTAGCCGCCGAGGAGCAGGGCGGTGAGTCCTTCCAGCGCGAGGACGGCGGCGGCGACGGTGAGGGTCGGCGGGCGGTTCTGCACAGGGCAACCCTACAGCCGACGCCGATAGACACCCCTTTCGCCGCCTCTGTGCCGTTATTGCCGGATACGCTGACGCCATGCGCGCGATGCTCCTGGTGAACCCCAAGGCCACGACCACCAACCAGCGGACGCGGGACGTGCTCATCAGGGCGCTGGGCGCGACGATGGAGCTGACGGTCGAGGAGACCGGCTACCGGGGGCACGCGGCCCACCTCGCCCGTACGGCCCACGCCGACGGGTTCGGCGTGGTCGCGGTGCTCGGCGGCGACGGCACGATCAACGAGACGGTGAACGGCCTGCTCGACGCCGAGGACGGCGAGGTGGCGGCCGACCGGCCGGCGCTGCTGGTGATCCCCGGCGGGAGCGCGAACGTGTTCGCCCGGGCGCTCGGCCTGCCGAACGACCCGGTCGAGGCCACCGGGGTGGTGCTGGAGGCGGTCGGCCGCGACCGGCGGCGCACGGTCGGGCTCGGCCGGGCCCTCTGGGACGGGCAGAGCCGCTACTTCACCTTCTGCAGCGGCCTGGGATACGACGCCGAGGTCATCCGGGCGGTCGAGGGGATGCGCGGCACGGGCCGCAAGGCCACTCCGGCGCGCTACGTGAACACCGCGCTGCGCCACTACCTGTCGACCGACAAGCGCCGCGCCGCGATCCGCCTGGAGGGCCCCGGGGTGCCGCCGGCCGACGGCATCTTCATGGCGGTGGTCTCCAACACCTCGCCCTGGAGCTACGTGGGGCCCCGGCCGGTCTGCCCGACCCCGTGGGCGAGCTTCGAGACGGGCCTGGACCTGCTGGGGCTCCAGCGCCTCGGCCTGCCGTCCATGCTCAACCTGATGCCGCAGATCATGGGCACGCGCGACACCCTGCCGACCGGCCGGCACCTGGTCCAGCTCCACGACGAGAAGGAGTTCACACTGACCGCCGAGCGGCCGGTGGCCTTCCAGCTCGACGGCGACTATCTGGGGGAGGTCGAGCAGGTGATCTTCCGCTCTACCCCCAATGCGTTACAAGTACTGGCATAGCGGGTTACATATCGTCATTGTGTGACGTATCCGACACTCTTATCCCCCAAAACCTTTTACCAAACCTCTTGCCTGCCCTCTGGGTAGCTGACACTCTCAACAGTGACGTCGGAACGTAGGACCTTTGAGTGGCCACCTTCACTCTGAGATCACCGGCGATCACCGCGAACACTCCCGGACCGACCCAGGACCGGGAGGTTGCTCGCGCTTGTTAGTGAAAGTCTTCACAAAGTGAGCCGTCGGAGCCGCGCAAGGGCTCCTCTTACGAAGGAGTGGACGCATGGACTGGCGCCACCGAGCTGCCTGCCGTGACGTGGACCCCGAGCTGTTCTTCCCGATCGGCAACACCGGCCCCGCCCTGATGCAGATCGAAGAGGCCAAGCAGGTCTGCCGTACGTGCAGCGTGAGCGAGTCCTGCCTGAAGTGGGCCCTGGAGTCCGGCCAGGACGCCGGCGTCTGGGGCGGCCTGAGCGAGGACGAGCGCCGCGCCTTCAAGCGCCGCACGGCCCGCGCCCGCGCCCGCGCCACCGCCTGAGACACCGGCTGAGGCACGGCCCGCACCCGCCCCCGGCCGCTCCGCCGCAGGCCGCGTCAGGCCCCCGGCAGGGGGATCGCCAGGGTGACCTCGGTCCCGCCGCCCTGACGCGGCTCGATGGCCAGCCGCCCGGAGAGCTCCCCCACCACCAGGGTCCGTACGATCTGCAGGCCCAGGCTGGTGGACGACTCGAGGTCGAACCCCTCCGGCAGGCCGGCGCCGTCGTCGGAGACGATCACGTCCAGCCGGTCGGCCTCCCGCGAGACGATCACCTGGAGCCTGCCCGGCCGCTGCGCCAGCCCGTGCTGGACCGCGTTCTGCAGCAGCTCGGTGAGGACCATCGCCAACGGGGTGGCGATCTCCGACTTCAGCACCCCGAACGTCCCCACGCGGCGCGGCACCACCTGCGCCTCCGGGGCCGACACCTCGCTGGCCATCGCGATCACCCGGTCGGCGATGTCGTCGAAGTCCACCTGCTCCTCGGGCGTGTGGGACAGCGTCTCGTGCACGATCGCGATCGATCCGACCCGGCGCACCGCCTCCTCCAGGGCCTCCCGCCCCTCCGGCACCCGCAGCCGCCTGGCCTGCAGCCGCAGCAGCGCCGCCACCGTCTGGAGGTTGTTCTTCACCCGGTGGTGGATCTCCCGGATGGTGGCGTCCTTGGTCATCAGCTCGCGCTCGCGCCGCCGCAGCTCGGTCACGTCGCGGATGAGCACCAGCGCGCCGATCCGCCCGCCCCCGACCACCAGCGGGATCGCCCGCAGCTGCACCACCGTGCCGCCCGACTCCACCTCGGTCTCCCGGGGCTCCCGGCCGCTCGCCACGATCATCAGGTTCTCGTTGATGGGCTCGTCGGCGTAGCAGAGCGTGGCGGTCGTACGGCCCAGCTCCGCGCCGACCAGGTCCGCGGTCAGGCCCAGCCGCCGGTAGGCCGACAGGGCGTTGGGCGAGGCGTAGGTCACCCGGCCCGCCCGGTCCAGCCGGAGCAGGCCGTCGCCCACGCGCGGCGAGCGGACCAGGATCGGCTCCGCGCCGGAGAACGGGAAGCGGCCCTCGGCCACCATCTGGGCCAGGTCCGAGGCGCTCTGCAGGTAGGTGAGCTCCAGGCGGGACGGCGTGCGCGCCGACGACAGGTTCGTCGAGCGCTGGATCACCCCGAGGTAGCGCTGCCCGGGAGCCGCCCCGTTCGGCGGCCCGATGGGGGCGGTCCCGTTCGCCGCCCCGCCGGAGGCGGACCCGCCGGAGGCGGACCCGCCGGACACGGGCCTACCGGACGCGGGCTCGCTGAGCACGAGCCCACCGGACGCGGGCCCGCCGGGTGCGCATCCGCCCAGGGCGCCTCCGGCCGGGTCCGCCCGCCGTACCGGGGCCGCCCGCCGGACCGGGATGGTCTCCTCCCGCACCGGGACGCCGGTGGACCAGTCAGGGTCCCCCTCGCGGCAGATCCTCCGCTCGTCCCAGGCGGTGTCGATGAGCTCGCGCTCGCCCTTGGCGATGATCGAGCCCACCACGTCGTCGTGGTAGACGGTGGGCCCGGTGGTGGGGCGCATCTGCGCGACCGCGATCCACCCCGACCCGTCCTTCAGGGGGATCCACAGGATGAGGTCGGCGAACGACAGATCGGCCAGGAGCTGCCAGTCGGAGACCAGCGAGTGCATCCACTCGAGGTCCGCATCGTCGAGCGCGGTGTGGCGGACCGCCAGGTCGCTAAGAGTCGGCACCCGTGCATCATGCGTTCTTTGCTGGCCTGAACGCGAATCGGCCGATCCGGAACTGCGAAGATGCCCCCATGGAGCAGACCCCTGATCCCCTGGCCCGCCTGCGCACCGCGGCCGAGGCACGCCGCGCGGCAGGACTGAGGCGGACCCTGCGCGCCCGCACGCCCGACGACGACGGCCTGATCGACCTGGCCTCCAACGACTACCTCGGGCTGGCCAGGGACCCGCGGCTGGCCGAGGCCGCCGCCGAGGCCGCCCGCACCTGGGGCACCGGTTCCACCGGCTCCCGCCTGGTCACCGGCTCCACCGCGCTGCACGCCCGGCTGGAGGAGGCGCTGACCGCCTTCGCCGGAGCCGAGGGCGCGCTGGTCTTCTCCTCCGGCTACCTGGCCAACCTGGCTGCCGTCGCGGCGCTGGGCTCCGGTGCGCTGGTGGTCTCCGACGCGGGCAACCACGCCTCGATCGTGGACGCCTGCAGGCTCTCCCGCTCCCGCGTGGCGGTCACCCCGCACGGGGACGCGGCCGCCGTGGAGAAGGCCCTCGCCGACCGCGCCGAGGAGCACGCGCTCGTCGTCACCGACGCGGTCTTCTCCGTGGACGGGGACCTGGCCCCGCTGGAGGAGCTGCACGCCGCGGCCGTACGGCAGGGCGCGCTGCTGGTGGTGGACGAGGCGCACTCGCTCGGCGTGGTGGGGCCCGGCGGGCGGGGCGCGGTGTACGCCGCGGGTCTGGCCGGTGAACGGACGGTTGTGAGAACGGTCACACTGTCGAAGTCGCTGGGCTCCCAGGGCGGAGCCGTGCTCGGCGCGCCCGAGGTCGTGGAGACCCTGGTGGACACGGGCCGCTCGTTCATCTTCGACACCGGGTTGGCGCCGGGCAGCGTGGCGGCGGCACTCGCCGCGGTCGATATCCTTCACCATCAGCCCGAACTGCCCGGACGCGTGCGGACCAGAGCGAGGGAGCTGGCCTCGATGGCCCGCGAACTCGGCCTGGAGACCGGCGAGCCGGCAGGTGCGGTCGTCCCCGTCGTCCTCGGCCGGCCCGAGACCGCACTGCGGGCCGCCGCCATCTGTGCGGAACACGGAGTGCGGGCCGGATGCTTCCGGCCGCCCTCGGTGCCGGTCGGCCGCTCTTGCCTGCGGTTGACCGCGCGGGCCAATCTGAGTTCCGATGATCTCGCGGTGATCCGGGGTGCTCTCACCGCCGTCGCCGAGATGAAGGTGGGCAAGTGAGCGAACGCGGTGAGCGGGCCGGTCGGCACGGCAGGCACGGCACGGCCGGCCGGGCGGGTTCCGCGCCTGCGGGCGAGGAGCTTCCATGACGGACGACTCCCCCCGGATCCCGAAGTACTACGACGTCAAGCGGAGCCTCCTCTCCCTCACCAAGAGCCTGCCGGCGGGCAGCGCGCTGCCTCCGGAGAGGACGCTCGCGGTCCGCTTCGAGACGTCGCGGACCACCGTGCGCCAGGCGCTGTCGGAGCTCGTGGTCGAGGGCCGGCTGGTCCGCATCCAGGGCAAGGGCACGTTCGTCGCGCAGCCGAAGGTCGCCCAGGTCCTCCAGCTCACCTCCTACACCGGTGACCTGCGGACCGTCGGCCTGGAACCCGACACCAAGATCCTGGACATCAGCTACGTCACGGCCGACGAGCCGCTGGCCCGCCGGCTGGCCATCAACCCCGGCGGGCGCGTGCTCCGCATCCACCGGCTCCGCCTGGCCAACGGCGAGCCGATGTCGATCGACACCACCCACCTGTCGGCCCGCCGCTTCCCCCGGCTCCGGCGGGAGCTGGAGGTGCACTCCTCGCTGTACGAGACGCTGCACAACGCCTACAACGTGCGGCTGATGGACGCCGAGGAGATCATCGAGACCGTGCTGGCGACGCCGTACGACGCCCAGGTGCTGAGCGTCGACGTCGGCCTGCCGATGCTGCTGCTCACCCGGCACGCCTTCGACGCCGACGGCAACCCGGTGGAGTGGGCGCAGTCGCTCTACCGCGGCGACCGCTACAAGTTCGTCACCCGCCTGCGCCGCCCCTGACGGGAGCGTGCGGCACGCCGCCCCGCTCCCGCGGCCGGGCTCCCCGTAGGCTGAGGCGGATGAGCATTCTCGTGGTCACCGGGACCGACACCGGGGTGGGCAAGACGGTCGTCACGGCCGCCGTGGCGGCGCTGGCGCGGGAGCGGGGCTCGACCGTCGCGGTGGTCAAACCGGCGCAGACCGGCGTCGCCGAGAACGAGCCCGGGGACCTGGACGACGTCATCCGGCTGTCGGGGGTGACGACCACGTTCGAGCTCGCCAGGTTCCCCGATCCCCTGGCCCCGGCCGCCGCCGCGCGCGTCACGGGGCTGCCCCCGGTCTCCCTCGCGGAGGCGGCCGTGCGGATCAAGGAGCTGACCGAGTCGCACCGGCTGGTCGTCGTGGAGGGCGCGGGCGGGCTGCTCGTCCGCTTCGACGAGGAGGGGTTCACGCTCGCGGACCTGGCCCGGATGCTGCACGCGCCGGTGCTGGTGGTGGCCAGGGCCGCGCTGGGCACGCTCAACCACACCGCGCTGACGCTGGAGGCCGTGGCTGGCCGCGGTCTCGACCTGGCCGGCGTGGTGATCGGCTCGTGGCCGGCCGAGCCCGGCCTGGCCGAGCGGTGCAACGTGGCGGACCTGGAGATGCTGGCCGCCCGGCCGCTGGCGGGCGTGCTGCCGGAGGGGGCCGGCGGGCTGGACCGCGAGTCCTTCGCCCGGGTGGCGCGCTCGGGGCTGAGCCCGGTCCTGGGCGGCGGGTTCAACCCCGCCGCCTTCAGGAGCACCCTTACGCTTTCCCCGTAGTCCCTAGTCCCCGTAGTCCCCGTAGTGCCGATCAGCGCGGAACGGCGCGGAGCGGTGCCGGGCGGAGGCCTCCGCGGCCCCGCGCGGTTCCGGGTCCCCCGTTCCCTTCGTTTCCTCCTAGCCGTCACCGCAGAGTGGAGTCAGAAGTTGAGCGACATCCTCGAGATCGCCCGGGTGCAGGTCCTGGATGAGGGCCGGGGCCTCGACACGGCTCAGGCGCTGGAATGCCTGAAGCTGCCCGACGACCGCCTGGCCGACCTCCTCGCCCTCGCGCACGAGGTGCGGATGAAGTGGTGCGGCCCGGAGGTGGAGGTCGAGGGCATCGTCTCCCTCAAGACCGGCGGCTGCCCCGAGGACTGCCACTTCTGCTCCCAGTCGGGGCTGTTCCCCTCCCCGGTCCGCGCCGCCTGGCTGGACATCCCCTCGCTCGTCCAGGCGGCGAAGGAGACGGCGGCGACCGGCGCGACGGAGTTCTGCATCGTGGCCGCCGTGCGCGGGCCCGACCGGCGGCTCATGGACCAGATCCGCGAGGGCGTGGCGGCGATCCGGGAGGCGGTCGACATCAACGTCGCCTGCTCGCTGGGCATGCTCACCCCGGAGCAGGTGGAGGAGCTGGCCGCCCTCGGCGTGCACCGCTACAACCACAACCTGGAGACCGCGAAGTCGTACTTCGGCAAGGTCGTCACCACCCACACCTGGCAGGAGCGCTGGGACACCTGCCTGATGGTCCGCGAAGCCGGCATGGAGCTGTGCTGCGGCGGCATCGTGGGCATGGGCGAGACGCTGGAGCAGCGGGCCGAGTTCGCCGGGCAGCTCGGCGAGCTGGCGCCCGACGAGGTCCCGCTCAACTTCCTCAACCCGCGCCCCGGCACGCCGTTCGAGCGGTTCCCGCTGCTGGAGGGGAGCGAGGCGCTCAAGACGATCGCGGCCTTCCGGCTGGCGCTGCCCCGCACGATCCTGCGCTACGCCGGCGGCCGCGAGCTGACCCTGGGCGACCTGGGCACCCGCGACGGCATGCTCGGCGGGATCAACGCGATCATCGTCGGCAACTACCTGACCACCCTCGGCCGCACCCCCGAGCAGGACCTGGGCCTGCTGGCGGACCTGCGGATGCCGATCAAGGCGCTCTCCGACACGCTGTGATCCCGCCGTCCGCCGCGGTCATCGGAACGTGGCGGAAAGGTAACTCTCCGTATCGCGGATCTCGGTGCGCGCGCGTGTGACAGGGGGGAATCTGGGGAGGTAGAAGGCCACGAACACCCCCGAGCAACTCCCCTGTCCGGCTAAGTGACTGACTGGTAGGTTTCGCGGTATGGAGTCCCCCAAGCACGCCGGTGACATCGCGGTCGCCGTCTCCAAGGCCTACGGCATCGAAACCATGTTCACCCTGTCCGGCGGGCACGTCTTCCCGCTCTACGACGGGGCGGTGCACGAAGGCGTGTCCATCCTCGACGTACGGCACGAGCAGAGCGCGGTCTTCGCCGCCGAGGCCACCGCCCGCCTGACCCGCAGGCCCGGCCTGGCCGTGCTCACCGCGGGACCCGGCGTCACCAACGGCGTCAGCGGCGTGGCCACCGCGCACTTCAACGGCTCCCCCGTCGTCGTCATGGGAGGGCGGGCCCCCCGGTCCCGCTGGGGCTCCGGAGCGCTGCAGGAGATGGACCACCCGCCGCTGCTCGCGCCGGTCACCAAGCTCGCCTTCACCGGCTCGGGCGCCGACTCCGTCGGGCAGGACGTCGAGATGGCCTTCCGCACGGCCATCGCCCCGCACCGGGGCCCGGTCTTCCTCGACTTCCACATGGACGACCTGTTCGCCCCGGCGGCCGAGCACCGCACCGAGACGCTCACCCCCTCGCCCCTCGAACCCGACGCGGGATCCCTCGCGCAGATCGCCCGGCTGCTCGCCGAGGCCGAGCGGCCGATCCTGGTGCTCGGCTCCGACGTGTGGATGGACCGCGCCGAGGAGGTCGCCCGGAGCTTCGCCGAGGAGTACCGCCTGCCGGTCATCCCCAACGGCCAGGGCCGCGGCATCCTGCCCGCCGGGCACGAGCTGCTGGTCAACCGCGCCCGGGGGCTGGCCTTCTCCCAGGCCGACCTGGTGATCGTGGCGGGCACCCCGCTGGACTTCCGGCTCGGCTACGGCTGGTTCGGGGGGAAGGAGGGCGCGCCCCTCGCCAAGGTGGTGCACCTGGCCGACGCGCCGTCGCAGATCGCCACGCACATGAAGCCCGCCGGAGCCGCCGCCGGCGACCTGTCCCTGGTCTTCTGGGGCCTGACCTCGGCGTGCGCCGAGGCGGGCGTCTCCCCCAAGACCTACGCCCCGTGGCTGTCGACCCTGGCCGAGGCGTCCAGGGCGGCCATCGCCGGGGACGTGCAGCTGCTGGAGTCCTCCTCCGACCCGATCCACCCGATGCGGATCTACGGCGAGCTCGGCAGGATCCTCGCCGACGACGCCGTGGTGATCGGCGACGGCGGCGACTTCGTCTCCTACGCGGGCAAGTACGTCGAGCCCCGCCAGCCGGGCAACTGGCTCGACCCGGGGCCGTACGGCTGCCTGGGCACCGGCCTGGGCTACGCGATCGCCGCCCGGCTGGCCCGGCCCTCCTCGCAGGTCGTGCTGCTGCTCGGCGACGGCGCGGCCGGCTTCTCGCTGATGGACGTCGACACGCTCGTACGGCACCGCCTGCCGGTCGTGATGATCTGCGGCAACAACGGCATGTGGGGCTTGGAGAAGCACCCCATGCAGATGCTCTACGGCTACGACGTGGCCGCCGAGCTCCAGCCGCAGTGCCGCTACGACCAGGTGGTGACCGCGCTGGGCGGCGGCGGCGAGCTCGTCACCGACCCGTCGCAGATCGGTCCCGCGCTGCGCCGCGCGTTCGACTCCGGCGTGCCGTACATGGTGAACATCGCCACCGACCCGTCCGTGGCCTACCCGCGCACCACCACCGGCGTGTGAGGTCCGCCTCGGAGAAGGCCCCGGGGTCCCTTCGGACCGGGCCTCCCCCGCGGGTCAGCCCTTGGTGGCCGTGGGCGTGGGGGTCGGCATCGGGTCGCCGGCGCACTGCACCGCGTCGGCGACCAGCTCGACCGGGACCCGGGGATCCAGCATCTCCCCGGCGGGCGGGTACTGCTGGTAGACGATCCAGCACTTCTGCGTCTCCGACGCGCCGCTGTACTGGGTCTTCGCCCTGAGCCCGGCGGCCTTGAGCTGCTGGAGCGCCGCCGAGAGCGGCAGCTGGGTGACGTTCGGCACCTTCTTCTTCGCCACCGGCGTCGGGGTCGGCGTCGGCGTCGGGGTCCCCTTCGTGGGGGTGGGCTTCGGGGTCGGGGTCGGAGTCGGGGTCGGGTCGGTTCCGGCTCCTCGGTGACCTCGGGCGTGGGGTCGGGGACCTGGTGGTTCTGCGTCGGGGTGGGCTTGGGGCGCGTCCTGTTCGGCTTCGGCGACGGGCTCTTCGTCGGCTCGGTGACGGCGGGCTCGGCGCTCGGCCCCGCCGCCGCGAGCCTGTCCCTGTCGATGGACGGCACCTCGGAACCCGCCGCCATGGTGTTGATCGCCACCGCGACCAGCCCGGCGCAGACCACGACGGCGCCCGCCGAGGCCGCGGCCACCAGCCCGCCCGCG
>NZ_CDRNDK010000020.1:0-34248 GCF_977012225.1 Planomonospora algeriensis
CGGCCGGGCCCGCCCGGTACCCGGCTCCGAAGTCGCGGAGCGCCGGGGCCGCGGAGCCCTGAGAGCCCCGGCGCCGCGGGCTCAGAGCAGCCGGCGGATGTCGCCGTAGGCGCGGTAGAACCCGCCGCGCCCGGAGGAGCGGACGCCCTCGACCAGGTAGCGGGCCCCGGCCTCGCGCACGTTCTTGGGGAACTGCACGTTCCACCCGGAGTCGTAGCCCTCGCTGACCACCCGGACCCGGAGCCGTTCCCCCTCCCGGAAGCACTCCACGACCACTCCGCCGTCCACTCCGGCCGCACCCGCCGAGACGCTCTCCACGGAGACCGTCTCCAGCGCCGTCTCCGGCTCCACCGCGGCCAGCCCGGCCGCGGCCTTGACGTCCACCGGCTCGGGGACGGTGCCCGACTGCGCCGCCCTGATCGCCGCCTCGGTGGCGTCGATGCAGGCCAGGGTGCCGTCGGTGGTGACGATGTAGAGGCGGTCGTCGAGGTACTGCATCGACAGGGCCGAGCCGCAGCCCGTGCCCAGCTTCCACAGGCGCGTGCCGTCGGCGTCGAAGCAGTAGACCGACGAGTGGCTGTCCCCGGCGAAGACGTAGCGGCCGCCGGGAGCGGTGGCGCAGGAGAACACGGAGGCGTCGCAGCGGTAGACCACCTCGGTCGCGCCGTCGGACTTGCGGAGCCGGTGCACGGTGCCGTTCGAGGTGCCGGCGTAGACCGAGGCGGCCTCCTGCCAGCCGAACAGCACCGCCCCCTGGACGCCGGTCTGCCAGACGGGGGTGCCGTCGGCTGCGCCGTAGCGGGCCACGCCCGTGGAGGTGCCGTGGTAGACGGCGTCGCCGTCGCAGCGGACCATCCAGCCGGAGCCGCCGTTGCCGGTGCGCTCCCACTGGAACTCGTCCTCGTGGTCGATGGTGGTGATGCGCCCGGCCCGGTCGGACACGCCCAGCACGCCGTCGTGGATGTCGAGCCAGTAGATGTCGACGTCCGCGGCGATCTCGTAGGCCACCCGGGGCACCTTGCCGCTGAGGTCGTAGACCTTGCCGTCGTCGGCGCCCGCGTAGATCCAGAAGTCGTCGGCGACGATGCACTTGACGCCGTCGGGCAGCCGGAAGCGGCCGGTGACGGTGCCGCCGTGGGTGACGGTGTAGACGTCGCCCCGCTGGTTGCCGACCCAGCAGCGCTCGGCGTCCACGAAGATGCCGAAGGCCGAATCGCCGCTGGCGAAGCGCCACAGCACCGGCGCCTGCTTGGCGGTGGAGCGGGAGCTGACCACGCTGCGCCGGGTGACCGCCCGGGCCTGGCGGACCCCGCGGACCGCCGGGGCGTAGCCCTTGCGGACCTTCTCCCCGATCTTCTTCGCCGCGGCGGCCTCGGCCTTCTCCGCGGTGGCGAACGCCGACACCTTGGTCTGCCCGCTCTCCCCGATCCGGCCGTAGCTGATCGTCACCTGCGTCCCGTCGAGCACCACCTCGTAGAACTTGTGCGAGCCGCCGCCGTCCTCGGACAGTTCCAGGTAGGTGCTCCGCGCCGCCATGCCATGCCTCTTTCCTCGATCGTCTTTCGGCGGAGCGTAGGGCAGGCGAGTGACAAAATCATGAAAAGTCAGGAGAAGCAGTGCTGTGGGTCGTCCACCGGCGTCCGGTCGATCCGCACACCGCCCCGCTGCCGACCGGCCGCGCCGGACGGCTCGGACCGCCGGGCGGGCCCGCTCCCCAGCACCAGCCCGAGCAGCACCAGCACCGCCACCTCGGAGACGACGACCAGCCGCTGGATCGCCCCGGTCGGCACGCCCACGGGCTCGAGGCCGAGCATCCGCACCGCGTACGGCACCACCACCAGGACCAGCACCCCCAGCGAGGCCAGGCTGAGCGCCTTCACCGCCCTGGCGTACGGCCGGCCCTCGTGCCGCCGGGCCAGGATCAGACCGGCGACCGGCATCGCCAGGAAGGCCACGAAGGCGGCGTAGCGGTGGATGCCGCCGGACATCGAGAGCGGCACCCCGGGCCGGTCGGTGGGAAAGGCCCCGACCAGCAGCATGCACAACCCCCAGGCGCCGACCAGCAGCGCCGCCTTGCGGTCCTCGCCGCGGCGGGCCAGCAGCACGGCGAAGGCCGTCGCGCCCACCGCGAAGAGCGTCAGCGAGGTGGGCAGCAGCCAGCCGTCCGGCTCGAACGCGTACTCGCTGATCACGGTGTGCAGCGGGTCGAGGCCCGCGGCCATGTGCAGCCCGATCATGGACACGGCCCCGGCGCCGATCGCCACGTAGCCGAGGAGCATCGTCCGGGTCCCGGAAGTCGCTGTGCCTGTTGTTCCCGCCATGCCTCAACGATCGTGGCGAGCCAGGTCACGGACCATCCGAGATGATCCCCAAGCGTCCCTGAGCTCCCCCCGAGGAACCCCGGGAGGGGGTGGGGCGAGCACCAGGGGGATGTCCGCCGGGGAGGGCCCGTGAACTGCGCGAAGGCCGGCCGCGGTAGGGCTCGCCCCCTCAGGGTCGGCGCGCAGGCAGGGCACAAGCAGGGCGCGGCTTGACTTGGAGTGCACTCGAAGGTGCACGGTGGTGCCCATGGGCATGACGGGTATCACCATCCGGGAGGCCGCCCGGACCTCGGGGCTGAGCGCGCACACGCTGCGTTACTACGAGCGGATCGGGCTCGTCCCCGAGGTGGGACGCGACGCGGCGGGGCATCGCAGCTACACCGGCGCCGACCTCGCCTGGCTGGAGTTCCTGACGAAGCTGCGCCGTACCGGGATGCCGATCGCCGACATGTGCCGCTACGCCGAGCTCGTCCGCCGGGGACCGGAGACGGCGGCCGAGCGGCGGCGGATCCTCCAGGCGCACCGGGAACGGGTCCTGCAGCGCATCGCCCAGCTCGACGGGGACCTCGCGATCCTCGACCGCAAGATCGACATGTACTACGGGATGGAGAGCTCATGAACAAGCGACGTCTTGGCGCCGGGGGCCCGGAGGTGTCCGCGCTCGGACTCGGCTGCATGGGGATGTCGGAGTTCTACGGCGCGGCCGACGAGGCCGAGTCGGTCGCCGTCATCCACCGGGCACTGGAGCTCGGTGTGAACTTCCTCGACACCGCCGACATGCTGGATACACTCTCACGATCATGGACGTGGCCAGGCAAAACACCTGGCCGAAGAAGGAGTCCCCCCAGTGGAAGTGATCCGGCTCGTTGGCGTCATCCGCCAGTCGAAGACCCACGAAGACGCCATCAGCGAAGAGTCACAGCGAAGCGCAATCACCTTTGCCGTTGAGGCCAAGAACAACCAGAACACGGGCGTCCGATACGAGATCGTCGGATGGGCTGTAGACCTCGGCGTCTCGGCCGACAAGACCACCCCTTGGGACCGCCCCCAACTCGGCGAATGGCTCAACAATAAGACCACCGAGTTCGACGGCCTGATCTCATGGAAGCTGGATCGCGTCTGCCGATCCATTCTCGATTTCGCCCGTTTCATTCAGTGGCTTGACGACCACAAAAAGACGTACATGGCCACGGCCGACCCGATCGACCTCTCCACCCCCATCGGTCGCGCCGTCGCCCAAATCCTTGCCATCCTCGCCGAACTTGAACTGAGCAATATCAAGACGAGGAACAAGCAGACACGCAAGGCACTTAATGAGGCGGGACGATGGACCGGCGGCCGAATCCCCTACGGCCGCATGGCGGTTAAGGGGGAAGAAGGCTGGAAGCTCGTAAAGGACCCCAACACCTCCAAGCATTTCTACCGTATGTTTGAAATGGCCCTTGCCGGGGAGAGCTTCAGTTCCATTGCACTAACTTTCAACACCGAGGGAGTTCCAACCCCTCAGGACGCCCATTCCGAAAACTATGGGCGTGACGTAGAAAGACCACACCTGTGGAGCAGTTTCACTGTTGCCCAGATTCTCCGCGCACGTCACCTCATAGGCGAACGCGAGATCAACGGCAAGGTTCTCCGCAATGCGGACGGTTCCCCCGTCATCTACTGCGAGCCCTTGATCTCACATAGCGACTGGAAGCTACTTCAAGGGGCGATTGCCGAGAAGGGCCAGGAGAAGGGGAAGTATCGCAAGGACAGTTCATTGCTTCGGAAGGTCGGAAAGTGTGGAGTGTGTGGCATGCCGCTCCACATCACCCAGACCGGAGGGCAGAATAACTCCCGGCGCATCCCTCGGTATCGCTGTGCTTCCTACACCTACAAGGCCCAGGGCCGACAGGCTGAGCACTGCAAGAACCCTTCGATTTCGGCTCCCGAGCTTGACGAGATCATTGAAATCACGATTCTCAATCATGCGGGACACCTCCCTCGCCTGGAGAAGACCTTCGTGCCCGGCGAGGACCACTCGGAGGAGCTAGACCAGCTCGACGACGCCATCACGGGTATCAGGCGGGAGAGAGACCTCGGACTGTACGAGGGAGACGAAGACGGCTACATCGCTCGCCTGACATCGCTCGTGAGCAGGCGGAAGGAACTCCTCAAGCTCCCTCAGCGGCCTGCGGGATACGAGTACCGGCCCACCGGTCAGACGGTTGCCGAATACTGGGCGTCTTTGGACCGCCAGGGCCGCAACGCCTTCCTTCAGGAGACGGGAGTTCAGCTCTTCTACGACAAGAGCAGCGGAGCCTTCAACTGCGACATCAAGCTAGGAGACCTCGATCAGCTCCACAGAGTGGCCCAGGGGATGGGATCATGATCATCAACGATAGGCCGCGTACGTGAAGTTGGAAACGTACTGAGGCCTCCCGGAGTCACGTACACGTACAGGCCCCCGCAAACGCGGGGGCCTGCTTCCCTTCTGACACTTAGGAAAACAGTTGAGCCCTGAGGTACAGCCCCGGCGTCTCCTCACAGCGGAGTACGACACCAAGGTTCTCTTTGAGCGGATGCTCTTTGATGAGTTCGGGAGGGAGATCCTCCCTCACTTCGACAGGCCAGAGAACGCACGCAAGGCGCTCTTGCTGGCCCTTGCGATCGTCCGCCATGTCAATGGGGCCAGCGGGTTTGCTCACGTCGGCCTGTCTACGCTTGCACAAGACTTGGGCTACACAGGCAACGATCACGGGTTCAGAACGAGCCTGAATATCCTTCTGACCCTGGGGTTCTTCACCCAGGACGGCAACGCGAGACGGCGCCCAAGCTGCGCATGTCCCTCCCCGAACATCTACGGGAGAGGTATGAGGAGGACTTCCAAGACAGCATCGGGACAGAGTTGATCACTGTCACGGACAGGGCAGCCAAGCAGCCCACCAAGGCAGCGGAGCAAGCCCAGGGAGACGAGATCGAACCACCAGATGACTACTGGGACACTCCGGCCGACCCGTTCCGCGATCCCTTCGCATCCCTGGCGAAGGAGTAGCCCAGTTGCCCGCTACAGCGGGCACTAAGTTAGAAGACTCAAGTTGTAAGTAGGAAGTCCGAAGGACGAAGAGTGAAGTAGGGAGCTCCAAGCCTCAAGCTTGGAGCTGTCTACGGAGAAGGTCATCAGACTGACCCCGGCCTGTATGGTCCGGGGTCTTTCTGTTGCTCCGGAGGAGTTAGTTCAGACAAGAGGTCCATCGGTACCTACTGCCCGCAGCTCACGCTACGGGCTTTCGCATGTCATGACCAGCACAAACATCAGCCGGCCACCACCCCTACCCCAGTGGCCGGCGGACCAAGGAGGCCCTTTGTATTCCCCCTCTACTGCCCCGGCTTCGCCGGTTGAATGGATCGCCTACCTGGAGGGCAAGCTAGCTTCCCGACAGGGTGAGGTGCAGAAGTTCCACGACTACTACGACTCCGACGAACGCAGTCTGGCGTTCGCTCAGCGGAAGTTCCGTGAGGAGTTCGGTTACCTGTTCGCCGACTGGCGGGACAACTTCTGTGGCGTCGTGATCGACGTTGTGACCGAGCGCATGCGCGTTGATGGCTTCCGGTGGGGTGAGGAGCCCCAGGCCGACAGCAAGGCCGCCGAGATCTGGCAGCGGAACTACCTAGACGCCGAGAGCAACAGCGCCCACGCTGACGCTCTGATCTCCGGAGAGTCCTACCTGACCGTGTGGGCCGACCGGGACGGCCGGGCCACCATCACGCCCGAGTCTCCGCTTGAGATGGTCGTCCACCGCACCCCCGGCTCCCGCAGGAGCCTGGACGCGGCCCTGAAGAAGTACCGCGACGAGTGGGGTACGGAGTTCGCCACTCTGTGGACTCCCGAGACGGTGATGACCTCCCGTCGCCATCCCGGCGAACGGCAGTGGGCTGAACCAGAGTTCCACGGCAACCCTCTGGGCCTGGTGCCGGTGGTGCCGTTGACCAACAGGCCCCGGATCAGCCGCAAGAAGCCGTACAGCGAACTGAAGCCGATCATCCCGCTCCAGGACGCCATTACGAAGATTGTGGCTGATGCCTTGGTGGCATCGGAGTTCGGGGCGTATCCACAGCGACTCATTACGGGTATTCAGCTCCCTGAGGATGAAGAGGGCAACAGCGTTGCCCCTATTCAGGCCGCGGTTGACCGGCTGATGCTGTTTGAGGACCAGGACGTGAAGTGGGGACAGTTCTCCGCTGCCGACCTGGAGAACTATTCCCACCTTGTGGACATGCTTGTTCATCATCTGGCTTCCGTCTCTCGTGTTCCTCCCTTCTACTTCTCCAATGCCGGTGGCTCCCAGCGCACCGGGGAGGGTACGCAGAGCCTTGAGGCTGGGCTCATTGGCAAGGTGAAGGAGCGACAGCTTCACTTTGGGGAGGCCTGGGAGCAGGCCATGCGATACGCCTTCATGGTGGAAGGCGACTCCCGCGCCTCTGTAGTGGCCGCTGAGACGATTTGGGCCGATCCTGAGTATCGGAGTGAGGGTCAGCGCATTGACGCGCTCCTGAAGCTTCACAGCGGCCTTCAGGTGCCGCTGAGGCAGACGTGGGAGATGGCCGGGTTCACACCTCAGCAGATTGAGCGGTTCGGGGAGATGCGCCAGGAAGAGAAGGCATGGGATGCGCCTACCGCCACCGTGGAAGTCCTGAAGCCTCAGCAGGGCAACAGCGGGAATGATGCCGTGAAGAACGCAGCCTAAGCAAACGTTACTAGCTTGTAACCGAATGAGCCCGTTTTGGGGCTTCGCTACCCCCTCTATATATAAGTGGGAAGGGTATTATGGCTCCCCTTCCGTTCCATGTCGGTCAAGGCCCCCAGGACATACCTCGTGACCTGGGGGCCTTTTCCATGCCCGAAGAGCCCAAGACCAAGAGAGTCCGCAATGGATAGCCCTATCACCACCCCTGAGACCACTGCCCCCGAGACTGCCGTAACGGCATCCGGGGAGGCCGCAACGGCTGATCTGGTCACCTCTGATGTTCCCCAGTTTGAAGACGACGCTGCCCGCTGGAAGTACTACAGCCGGTTGAACGAGAGTCGTTTCAAGGAAGCCAAGCAGGAGCTTGAGGCCACTACGGCTAAGGCTACCGAGCTAGAGCAGGCCCTCTCATCTGTTCAGGAACAGCACACTCTTTCTCTCGCCTCCATCGAAATCAAGCATGCCGCCGAACGGCAAGGCATCGCTCTTGACGATGAGGCCATCTCCGCGTTGAACCTCTCGGTGTTCATTGCCGATGGACAGGTCAACGCTTCCGCAATCTCCGACTTCCTTAGTCGCTTCGGTACTGCCAAGCCTCACTTTTCGCAGGCTCTCGGCATCGGCTCCCAGGCCGGTTCAGTATCCGGCCCCGTCACCCGCGATCAGCTTAGAGGCATGAAGCCCGCTGACATCGTTCAGGCGGCCCGTGAAGGCCGCATCGAAGGCCAGAAGCACTAAGGAGATAACCCCTTAGGAAAATTCTTGTCTTTCAATATCTCCGATGGTTTTATCCCAGAAATTTGGTCGTCTCACCTTCAGACCAAGCTTGATCCGCAGTTCGTTCTCTCGTCCCCCTTCTGCGTGAATCGGGACTATGAGAACTCGATCAGCGCCCAGGGTTCCAAGGTGAAGATCCCTGTCGTTGCCGATGGCGACATTCAGGAGTACATCCCCAACACTACGAAGCTCACCTATGAGCGCGTCTCCACGAGCTTTCAGGAGCTTGTGGTGGATCAGGCCGACTCGTGGAGCATCTCGGTTGAGGATATCGAGCAGGCCCAGACCGCTTCCGGCCTCAACCTCCTGGAGGCCGGTATGGAGCGCCGGGCCGTGAAGCTGGCCGAGAAGATGGATCAGTACGTCGGTGGCCTCATCGCTGCCTCTACGGCCTCCCAGCACACGGCCACGCTTCCGACCACGTCCGCCGACTTCTGGAAGCTCGTTCTCGACATTGACGAGAAGCTGAACAATCAGAGTGTTCCGCTTTCCGGTCGATTTCTGGTCATCACTCCGAAGCTGAAGAAGGCACTCTTCGAGTCTCCCCAGTTCATTAGCGCTGACTCTCTCGGCGTTGCCGATGCCGTGACTAACGGCTTCATTGGCCGGTTCCTGGGTTATGACGTGCGGATGACCACGGCCCTTCCCAAGGCGACCGCCAGCACGTACAAGACGGAGCTGATTGCCGGTCACCCGATGGCTACTTCCGTAGCTCAGCAGCTCACTAGCATTACTCCGCTTATTCTCCAGGACAGCCACGCTAAGGCGATCCGTGGCCTGAATGTCTACGGGGCGAAGGTCATTGAGCCTAAGGCCGTTGTCTGGCTCAAGGTCTCTGCCTAATTAACCGCTCTCCCTTCAGGGGCAGGCTTTGTCGAGCCTGCCCCCTCTTCTTTGTTTAGGCCTCATATGCCCCTGATTACCATTGAAAGATTCGAGGCCGCTACAGGCGGCACTCTGGATGTCACAGAGAAGGCAAAGGCTCAGGTCCTCTTAGAGGATGTCTCCTTCCTCGTTCAGTCGTTCACCGGTAGAGACTTCCAGTGGCACCAGAACGAGACCATTACCTATTGGGGTGATGGATCGAATCAGGTTGTCTTCCCTCATGCGGTCAAGCCTGTTTTAATGGTCCATTCCGTCACCATTGACGGTTCCCCTGTAACGGATTATCAGATTACACAATACGGCCTCGCCTTAAAGCGGGCCGGCTTCTCCAAGGTGGACATAGTCTGTGACTACGGATATGAATCCGTTCCGGGTGATGTCCAAGCGGTTGTACTGGCAGAAACGCTCTACAAGTTCAACGCTGATCCTGGCATCAATCAGGAACAGGTGGGAGATCTTGTTACGGGATACTCTGCTCACATTTCAGCCCTGAGCCGGGATGCCAAGAAGGCGCTACGGAAGTACCGACCACCTTTCAAGGTGGTGAGACTCTGAGGCGAATCAAGTTTCGGAAAGGCCTGGAGACTGTAGATATCGCCTTCCCTCGCTACGTCCCCGGCGGCGAGTTCGGCGGATATTACGACTATGAGAACCCCGTCATCATGGAGACTCACCGGGTACCGGTGAAACCACTGTCAACGCGAGATTGGCAGGGAGCCACATACACCATTTCCGTGGTGAGCATCTACTTTCCCACAACAGCGCGATTCGATTATGAGCCTCCCGAACCAGAGAACACCGGACTTTTCCTGCGAATCAGGGGAATGCACTGGAGTATCGACGGCAACCCTGAAACCTGGAAGTTCGGTGGTGCTCCCCATATCAAGGTGAACGCCAAGCATGAAGGTTCGGGGCCGTAGAAGTTTTCCCACCCGTGAATTAGTTAGTTCATGCTGCTCAACAGTGCTTTCCGAAACATAGCCGCAATTCCCCAGACTCGTATTTGATTGGAGAAGCCCCCCCGGACGGGGTCGGTCCTGCTCAAACTAATGATGCTATCCCTGGGGTTGCGTGTTTTTGCAGGTCAGAATACTCAAGCAATCCCACAGAAAGGGTTCTCGACTGCACTTGCCGAGTAGATGAGCCTTTTTGAGATTGGTTGACTTGAATTTATTGACACGCGCTCTCGGGTCGCTCTAGTCTCCGGATCGCTGGCTCTGATCAACCGAATGAATTTACTCACTCGGGACTGAGAGACAGCCCAAGACAAGAGCAGCCCCAACGTGAACGGTTTGGACGACTCAGACACGTTGGGGCCACCACTCAAGGAGCGTAGTCCATGACTGCCAACGTCGCCCCTCGTCCCCAGGTCTCTCCCGTGGTCTACAGCGGTCTTCTCGGGAAGGTCGTCCGTACGATCGAGCCTCACTCTGAGGCCGACCCTGTCGGCATCCTGGGCTCTCTGCTCAGCGCGTTCAGCTCTGCCATCACCAACCTGCCTCAGGTCCACTACGGCACCCAGTCCCAGACCCTCAGCACATGGATTGTGCTGATCGGCAACACGGGCATGGGCAGGAAGGGCACGGCCACCCGTGCCGCTCTGGGCATCGTGCGGAGCGCTCTGCCTGACTGGGCGAACTCCACGATCCTGGAGGGCTGCCCGCAGAGCGGCCCTGCCTACGTCTCCACGCTTGCCGACATGAACGGCAACGCGCTGATGGTTGAGGAGGAGTTCGCTGACCTCCTGAAGGTCTCTGCCCGCTACAAGAGCTTCGGGAAGGCGATCCGCCGTAGCTGGGAAGGCGCGTCGATCAGCAACCGCACCAAGGAAGCCGTGATCCATGTGGACGCCCCGCATGTGGCGATCATCGGCAACGTGACCCCTGCTGAGTTCGGCTCCTCCATCGGCAAGGCCGACAAGGCCGGAGGTTCCCTCAACCGCTTCCTGTGCCTGTACGTCAGCCGCTCCAAGAAGATCAAGCTCTCTGAGCAGATCTCCTCTGCCCAGTGGGCTGAGCTGGTGAGGCCGCTTGTCCGGGAGTTCCGGAGTGCGGTCACGTTCGCCCGGAACGTGGAGGAGGTCACCGTCTCCAAGGCCGCCCTCACCCTGTGGGATGACAAGCTCTCCGAGATGATCGACAGCATGACTCTCGGACGGGAGAGCATGGAGCAGTTCGCCGCCCGTGCGGCTGACTACGTCTGGAGGCTCAGCGCGCTGTACGCGCTTGCCGACAGGCGAGAGGAGATCTCCACCACCGACCTTGAGGCCGCTGTGGGGCTGGTCTCCTACATGTGCGACTCGGTTACCTACCTCTCCCCTGAGGTGGCCAATGCCGGGGGCAGCACTGAGGAGAGCCTTGCTCTCCGCGTGGAGAACTTCATCAAGGCCGCTGGCGAGGAAGGCGTCACCAGCACTGTCCTTCTCCGGAAGTACGGCCGGAAGGCCGCTGAGATGAACGAGATCATCTCTGAGCTTCCCAACATCACGATGACGAAGGTTCAGCCGAACGGCGGGGGCAGGCCTGCCCTGGTCTACCGGTACGAAGTTCAGGAGCTTGAGGAGACGAACCTTCTCGACTCGGAGGAGGACGCTCCGGAGACCGTTGCTCAGGTGATCGACTCGGAGGAGCCTGCCGAGACGGCCGCCCCTGAGGTCATCCTCGTGGAGGACTTCACGCCTGAGGAGGATGCGGACTTCTGGGCGGAGACCGAAGAGGAGACCGTGATCAAGGCTCAGGTGCTTGAGGCCTCCGCTGAAGTCTCCTCCGCCGTGCGGAACCTCCGGATGCTCCTGGAGGCTCAGGAGGCCAAGGCTGAGCCGGAGGAGGTGACCAAGCCTCAGCCGACGTTCACCGGGGTTTCCGGCCTCAGGGCTCTCCTGGAGGGCACCCAGGAAGAGGAGGAGACGGCCACGGCTGCCGAGACCGCCGCTGAGCCCGTCTGGGAGGCTCAGCCGCTCGACTTCCCGGAGGTCAACGTTCACACCCTCGGGCACAAGGTGCCCGCCGTCCCTGCGGTCATCTTCCAGGCCCCGGCCGGTGAAGAGGTCGCTGCCTGACCTACTTACGGCAGAGCCCCCGGACCATGGTCCGGGGGCTCTGCCCCGTGTCAGGAGTACGTCACTTCCTGATCGGTGTACGTGATTTCCGAGACGTACAGCGGTCCCGGCCCGGCTGGTTTGGTGCCCCGGTAGGGCGCGGTCGTTCGGGTGTGGACCGGCCGGGGAAGGCTTGCCCTACCGGGGAGTCTCACTCAGCCGCTCACCGGAAGCGGAGCGGGCTGAAGGTCGTGAAGGAGCACAAGGAGTTGGGTCGCCAGTGCCTTCCCGAGGAGGTCACTGGAGAACGTCAGCTCGACCCCTTCCGCCACCGGGAAAGCCAGCGTCCCGAGCGGTTCGTACAGGTTCGCCAGGACCCCGTAAGGCCTGATGCCGGCTGTTGTGTAGACCGCTGCTGACCTGCGGAGATGTGGGCACTGCGTGATTGCCTCAGGGATGCACGTCCGACAGGTGGGCGGGGCGTTGGTGTATCCCTGATCGGCCGACCGGCCATCATCGGACAGCAGCCACCACAACCGGCCGGACTCAGGGTCATAAGCCGACCGGCCGCACACCTGGCAGCGTCCCCGGTCGATGCACTGCCACTGTCGGCGGGCGTTGACCGCCTGGAAGTTGGGACGGCCGCGCCGATGGGTGCGCTGCCGGGCACGCAGAACCCCATGCCCCCAGTCACCGGGGCGGGGCCGAGCATGCCTGAGCCGTGGTCCGCTGGGATGCTCTGCGAAGAGCACATGCTGAGGAAGTACCTCATCGGCGTAAGCGATGACGTAGGGAGCGCGAAACGGTGTGGCCACCCTGCCCGCCGTCATGCCGTCCCCTCCGTTCCCTGAGGATCGGAGGCTCTGTTCCATGCGCGAACGATCCGCTTGGCGCAGCAGGCTAGTTCCAGCTCTCGGAACGTCTCCGCCGTCGCATCGGCGGTGGCCGTCGCTGGCGTGCCGGTGAACCTGGCCTCCCATGTGCCGTCGTCTCGTTCGATCACGTCGAACTCTGGAATTGCTGAGTCGTCCATGACGGAATGCTAACTCTGCTAGACCTGCCATGTCATGGCATGGCTGCTATGGCTTACTCGCCCTGCCTTGGTTGGTAGTCCTAGCGTGGCAGCGTGATTGATCAGTTCAGCAGTGTTCCCAGGTGGAAGCAGGTACACGAGATCATCAAGAGGCGCATCGAGGATGGCACCTACGCGCCCGGTGATCGCGTTCCGTCCGTGGTGGAACTGTTGGGCGAGTTTGGCATTGCCACAGGTACCGGACAAAAAGTCCATCGCGCTCTGCGTGCCGATGGGCTGATTGTGACTGTCCCCGGTATGGGAAGCTTCGTGACCAAGCCTGAGGACCGCACTTCCAACACGCCAAGCACCGAAGGTGCATGAACTTAGATACGCAAAGACCCCCGTCCCCTTCTCAGGGCGGGGGTCTTCACGCAGGACCTACAGAAGCGTCCTGGCATACTCCAACGCTTGACGGAAGGTGTTCCGATCATGGCTTGATGCGTCGGCCCAAACCTCTCCGTCCAACGGGGCCTGTTCGGCTACTCGGCAAAGAAGCCGGGCGATTTGGGCTATGGACTCATCGGAGGCATCAACGATCTTCAAGCCGTCTCGTGAGTCGCAGATAGCTTCAAACGGAAGGTCAGGGCATAGCCGCGCTGCCTGGAGGCCTCGCCTCATCAGAGCGACGTCGGGCGTATTTGGCTCTTCCGCCATTCGGACGAGGAAGGCCGGAGGAAGGTCGAATGCCTTGGATGCGCTCTCCAGGTCCGAGGAGACGACTACCGACAGAGCAGCCTGAAGGGTGGCACCGAGGTAGACGTACGCCTCATGGATGGTGCTCCGTAGCTTCGCCAGATAGACGGCCCGGTCGAGTGGCGGCATGTCGTCCATCTGGGCAAAGATGCTGGTGAGCGGCTGACCTTCCATGCCGTGGATCATGTCAGCTAGGATGCGAGTGTATCCAGCATCCTCGACACCGCCGACATGTACGGCATGGGCCGCAACGAGGAGCTGGTCGGGCGGGCGATCGCCGGCCGCCGCGACGAAGTGGTGCTGGCCACCAAGTTCGGCATCGTCCGGAGCGCGAACCCCGCCGAGCGCACCATCGACGGCAGCCCCGAGTACGTCAGGAAGGCCTGCGACGCCTCCCTGCGCAGGCTCGGCGTCGACCGCATCGACCTGTACTACCTGCACCGCCGGGACACCCGGGTGCCGATCGAGGAGACCGTCGGCGCGATGGCCGAGCTCGTCGCCGCCGGCAAGGTCGGCCACCTCGGCCTGTCCGAGGTGAGCGCGGAGACCTGCGCAGGGCGCACGCGGTCCATCCGATCGCCGCGCTGCAGAGCGAGTACTCCCTGTTCACCCGGGGCATCGAGAAGGAGATCCTGCCGGCCGCCCGGGAGCTGGGCATCGCGCTGGTGGCCTACTCTCCGATCAGCCGGGGCCTGCTCGGCGGGACCCTGCCGCCCGCCGGGGAACTGCCCGACGACGACTTCCGCAAGCACCTCCCCCGCTTCACCGGGGAGAGCGGGGCGCGCAACGAGGCGCTCGTCGCGGAGGTCCGGAAGATCGCCGAGGAGGCGGGCTGCACTCCGGCCCAGCTCGCGCTGGCCTGGCTGCTGACCCGGGGCGAGGACGTCGTCCCGATCCCCGGCACCAAGCGGCTGCGCTACCTGGAGGAGAACGCGGCGGCGGCCGGCATCGAGCTGTCCTCGTCCCAGATCGCCGCCCTGGAGTCCGCGGTGCCCGCCGAGGCCGTGCTCGGCGACCGCTACCCCGACATGTCCTCCATCGAGAGGTGATCGCGCCGGGACGGCGGTGCGGTCACCCGGCCGCCGTCCCGTATCCGCCTCGAGGCGGATCCCGGCCGGCGTATGTCCCCTCTACCCTTTTCCCATGATCCGCCTTCGCCCTCTCGCTCTCGCCGACCGGCTGACCTCGCTGCTCGGCCGGCGGACCGCGGCGGGACGGGTCGACTCGGCGCGGCAGTGCCGGGAGCTGCTCGCCCGGGAGGCGGTGGCGGTCGAGGAACGCATCCGGATCGCCCGGGAGCTGCACGACGTCGTCGCGCACAGCGTCAGCGTGATGGTCATGCAGGCGGGGGCGGCGCGGCTGACGCTCGACCCCGCCCAGGTCGCCCAGCGCGAGGCGCTGACCGCGGTGGAGGAGACGGGACGCGAGGCGGTGGAGGAGCTGCGCCGCATGGTCGGGCTGCTGCGCACCGGACCGGACGCGGAGGGGCTCGCCCCCCAGCCCGGCCTGGCCCGGCTGGACGACCTGGTGGAGCAGGCCCGCGCGGCCGGGCTGGAGGTCGGCCTGAGCGTCGAGGGCGTGCCGGCGCCGCTCCCGATGGGCCTGGACCTGTCGGCCTACCGGATCGTCCAGGAGGCGCTCGCCAACACCCTGCGCCACGCCGGCCCGACCAGGTCGGAGGTGACGGTCGCCTACCGGCCCCGGATGCTCTGCCTGGACATCGTCGACGAGGGCCCGCGCGACGGCCGCACCCCCATCGCGGGCGGACCGGCCGGGACCGGCCACGGGCTGATCGGCATGCGCGAACGCGTCGCCCTGTTCCACGGCCGGCTGTCCGCCGGCCCCCTGCCGGAGGGCGGGTACGGCGTGCGGGTCTCCCTGCCGCTGGCCGAGCGGATGACGGTGGTCTCCTGACCGTCTCCATCCCGCTCGCCGGGAGCGTCAGCGGCGGAACCGCTCCGCGATGGCGTTGAGGCTCTCCGCCAGCCCCGCCAGCTCCGTGGCGGCCGCCTCCGTGTGGACGGCGCCGTCCCGGGTGGTGCGGGTCGCCTCGGCGAGGCTCAGGATCGATCCGGTGATGTCGTCCGAGGACCGGGAGACCACGTCGATGCCGTCGCCGATGGAGCGGGTGGCCTGGCTCTGCACCTCGATCGCGGTGGCGATGGAGCGCTGGATCTCGTCGATGCGATTGATCACCGATCCGATGCGGCCGATCGCCTCGATCGCGTTCTCGGTCCCGCCGTGCATCGCCGAGACCTTGCTCTCGATGTCCTCGGTGGCGGCGGCGGTCTCCTGGGAGAGGTCCTTCACCTCGCCGGCGACGACGGCGAATCCCCTGCCCTGCTCCCCCGCCCTGGCCGCCTCGATCGTCGCGTTCAGGGCGAGCAGGTTCGTCTGCCGCGCAATGGAGTTGATCATGTTGACCACGGCGCCGACCTCCCCGCTGGAGGCCCGCAGTCCTTCGATCGTGCGGTTCGTGGTCGCGGCCAGCTCCACCGCCTCCGCGGCGACCTCGACGGCCTCGGCGACGGCGCCGTTGATCTCGCGGATGGACTCCTGCAGGCTCCGGGCCGCCTCGTGGGTCGTGCCCACGCTCCGCCCTACCTGGTCCACGTTGGACGAGGCGCTGTGGGCCTGGTCGGCCGCGGTCCGCGCGCCTCCCGCCAGTCCCCGGCTGGTCTCCGAGAGCCTCCCCGAGGCCGAGATGAGCGCGGCGGCGTCGTCGGCGATCTCGCCGATCGCCTCGCCGACCGTGGTGACGACCTCGTTGATGCTTCCGGCGAGGTCGGCGAGCTCGTCGCCACCGCCGATGTCCGCGCGTGCGGTGAGGTCCTTGCCCGCCAGCGCCTTCATCGCGTGCACGCAGGCATCGATCCGCCGCGACACGCGGCGCGCCAGCAGTACGGCGGCGCCGCCCAGCAGCACGGCGGCCAGTCCCGCGGTGGCCAGGGTGAGGGCCTTGGCGTCGGAGGCCATCGCCTCGGCGGCCTCGGAGGACTCCTCGGCCTTCTCCGCGATCGACCGCGCCAGTTCGGGCAGCGCCTCGTCGAACCGGGCGTAGCGGCTCTCGAAATCCGGCCGCGCTTCGGCTGCGCCGACCTGTCCGGGATCACTGACGACCCGGCTGGCCAGGGTCACCACCCGCTGCCCGGCGGCGATCATCTCGTCGACCGTGCCGTCGAGCCGGGCCACCTGTGCGGCCAGCTCCGGCCGGGCGCCGACGACGTCCGACAGACCCGCGCGCAGGTTCGCCACGTGCGTGCCCAGCCGGTCCAGCACGGCCTGCCGCTCCGTGCTGTCGCGCGTGGTCAGCGCGTTGAGCACGTCGCCCCGGAACGCCACCCGAGCGCTGTCCGCCGTGCCGACGGCCCGCAGGGCCGACGCCGAGGCGCGGGCCGCGGCCTGCGCCTCCTCCAGCCGGGAGATGCCCTGATAGCCGATCAGGCCGGCCGCGGTGACCAGGAGGAACCCAGCGGCCGCCAGGGCCAGGATCTGGTGCCGGATCGTGAGTCTCATCAGTGCCTCTCCGCTCTCTCGCAGCACGGATCGGCCGGTGACCGGCGGAGCTGAGAACTAAGGTGACGCCGGTCACTGCCGATTCCCCTGTAAAGAAGCGACAGCTCCACCGAGTATCCAGGGACGTCCCATGCGCCTGACCCCATGGCTCGCGGCTCTCACCGCCGGCATCGTCCTCACCGGATGTTCCACCGGCCCGGGCGCGCAGGAGGCCGCGCGGTCCCCCGTCGCCCAGGTCTCCTCCGCACGCGCCCACGTCCCCGACGACATCCGGCGGGCGGGCGTCCTGGTGATCGGCTCCGACCTGTCCTACGCGCCGATGGAGTTCACGGAGGGCGGTGAGCAGAAGGGCTTCGACGTCGACCTGGCCCACGCCGTCGCCGCCCGGCTCGGCGTCAGGGCGGAGCTGCGGCAGACGTCCTGGGGCGACCTGCTCGGCCAGGTGGAGTCCGGTGAGGTCGACGCCGCCATGGCGTCCATCACCGACACCGCCGAACGGCAGGCCCGTGTCGACTTCGTCGACTACCTCAACGTCGGCTCGGTCGTCGTCGCGAAGGGCGCGCTGGACGGCGAGGGGATCACCGCCCTGTGCGGGCGGCGGGTCGCCGTCCCGGCGGACACCATCTACGTCGGCCTCGCCGAGGCGCAGAACGCCCGCTGCCCCGCGAGCCGGAAGATGACCGTCATCGCGGTCGGCGCGCTGGCCGACTCCAAGGAGGCGGTGCTCGCGGGCAGGGCCGACGCCTACCTGGAGGACTTCCCCCCGGCCGCGGTGGCCGTCCGGGAGAACCCCTCGCTGCGCATGTCCGGCGCGCAGATCGAGGCCGCGCCGTACGGCATCGCGGTCGGCAAGAACCGGGGCACCCTGGCCAAGGCCGTCCAGCTGGCGCTGTACGAGCTGTTCCGGGACGGCACCTACGACGAGCTGCTGGAGAAGTGGGAGATCAGCGAGGGCTCGCTCAAGACCGGCGCCGTCAACGGCGGCGCGTGAGCCCGGGGCGCCCGGACCGGTGGCGGGCCTCCGTCCGATGGCCGCTGACCGGTGAGGACATCGTGACCCCGAGGCGATCTGCGGGGATTACCCTCCGCTGACATGAAGAGTAAGAAGCTCGCCGTCGTAGGCGTGGCCACGGTGGCGGCACTGGCCGTTCCCGCGGCCGCCTCGGCGTCCTCCCCTGAGAAGTCCGTGACGGTGACCGTGATGGGCACCTCCGACCTGCACGGCAACACCCTCAACTGGGACTACTTCAAGAACGCCGAGTTCACCGACGGCAAGGGCAACCACGTCGGCCTGGCCAAGGTCTCGACCCTCGTCGACCGGGTCAGGGCCGAGCGCGGCGCCGGCCGGACCCTGCTGTTCGACTCCGGCGACACCATCCAGGGCACCCCCCTGGCGTACTACTACGCCAAGATCGAGCCGGTCAGCGAGACCGGGAGGCTCCACCCGATGGCCCGCGCGATGAACGCCATCGGCTACGACGCGGTCACCCTGGGCAACCACGAGTTCAACTACGGCCTGCCGCTGCTGGCCACCTGGGTCAGGCAGATGAAGGCCCCGGTGCTCGGCGCCAACGCCGTGCACGCCAGGAGCGGCCTGCCCGCCTACCAGCCGTTCGTCATCAAGACGATGAAGGTCAGGGGCGAGAAGCCGGTCAAGGTCGGCGTGCTCGGCCTGACCAACCCGGGCGTGGCGATCTGGGACAAGGCCAACGTCGAAGGGAAGCTGCGCTTCACCGACCTGGTCGCGAGCGCCAAGAAGTGGGTGCCGGTCATCCGCGGGCTGGGCGCCGACGTGGTCGTGGTCACCGCGCACGCGGGCGACAACGGCCTGTCGTCCTACGGCGGCGACCTGCCGATCGAGAACGCCTCCGCGCTCGTCGCCGAGCAGGTCCCGGGCGTGGACGCGGTGCTGTTCGGGCACGCCCACAACGAGGTGGCGCAGAAGTTCGTCACCAACAAGGCCACCGGCCGGCAGGTGCTGCTGTCCGAGCCGGGCAAGTGGGGCCAGCGGCTGAGCGTGCTGGACTTCACCCTCGCCAAGCAGCGCGGCCGGTGGGTGGTGACCGGCAAGTCCTCCACGCTGCTGAACACCAACGCCGTGGCCGAGGACCCGAAGATCGTCGCGCTCATGAAGGAGCAGCACGACACCACGGTCAAGTACGTCAACACGGTCGTGGCCCAGTCCAGGGAGCAGCTGTCCGCGGCGGAGTCGCCGTACAAGGACACCCCGATCCTGGACTACATTCAGAAGGTCCAGACCGAGACGGTCGCCAAGGCCCTCGAAGGCACGGCCGACGCCGCCCTGCCGGTGCTGTCGATCTCGGCGCCGTTCAGCCGGAGCGCGGTCTTCCCGGCCGGGCCGGTCAGCGTCCGCGACATGGCGGGCCTGTACATCTACGACAACACGCTGATGGCGGTGAAGCTCACCGGCTCGCAGCTCAAGGACTACCTGGAGTACTCCGCCCGGTACTTCAACCAGCTCGCGCCGGGCGCCCCGGTGGACCTGGCGGCGCTGACCAACGCCGGCGGGACCCCCGACTACAACTACGACCAGCTGGCCGGCGTCACCTACGACGTCGACGTCGCCAAGCCGGTCGGCCAGCGCATCGCCGGCCTGTCCTACCAGGGGCGGCCGGTCGCCGCCGACCAGCAGTTCGTGGTCGCGATCAACAACTACCGGCAGTCGGGCGGCGGCGGATTCCCGCACGTCACCACGGCCCCGGTGGTCTACAACGCCCAGGTGGAGATCCGCCAGGCGCTGATCGATCACGCCACCGCCACCGGCACCATCGACCCGGCGGCCTTCGCCGAGGCCAACTGGAGGCTCACCCGCGACGGCACGCCGCTCTTCTAGCGGTTCCCGCCCCGCGGAGGTGAGGGGCGGCCGGTCCTCCGGCCGCCCCTTCTCCGTTCCCGGCCACCGGTCCTCCGGCCGCCTCTGCACCGGTACCGGCCGGCGGCCTTTCCCCGTTCCCGGCCAGAGGCGGGGTCGCGTTCCGGACCACCGGACCGCCGTACGGGTCCCGCGCTCAGCGGGCGGGACCGTCCTGACCGAGTCCCAGGTCGTCCAGCTCCTTCAGCAGGGCGGACCTGGAGTCCTGCGGCACGGCGGGCGCCGCCGCCCGGGGACGGCGGTCGCGGAACACCCAGCCGCCCACGAGCCCGGCGAGGAACCCGAACAGGTGGCACTGCCAGCCGATGCCCTCCTGGGGCAGCAGCCCGGCGAAGTAGTGGGCGAAGGAGAGCGCCATGACCACGCCCACCGCGATGTCGATCAGGTGCCGGTCGAACAGGCCGCGCACCAGGATGTAGCCGAAGTAGCCGAAGACGACGCCGCTCGCCCCCGCGCCCGTGGTGTTCTCCCCCGCCGTGATCCAGGCGCCGAGGCCGCTGATCACGATGATGAACCCCGTCACGCCGAGGAATTTGGCGACGCCCCGGTAGGCGGCCAGGAACCCGAAGATGAACAGCGGCCCGGAGTTGCCCTGCAGGTGCCCCCAGTCCCAGTGCAGGAAGGGCGCCGAGGCGATGTCGGGCAGGCTCGCCGGTTCGCGGGACGTCACCCCGTGCTCGTAGGCCAGCCTGTAACCCGACAGCGCGTTGGGGAGGTGCAGCGCCCAGATGAGGGCCAGGAAGCCGACCATGACCCAGAACGCCTTCCGGGCCTCGTCGATCATGATCTCGGCCGTGCGGCCCTTGGCTTCCACCCTGTTCCTCCCGGTTGTCCGCTTCCCGTAGCCGGACCAGTATCCGGGCACAAGGTCACGAATACAGTCTGATCGCCCCGCTCCGCCCGGCCCGGCGTCAGCAGGGCGGGCGGGGCGAGACCGGCGGGTGGGAGCCCGTGCGGCGGAACCGGCCGGCCGGGGCGGAGTCAGCCCAGCCGGGCGGCGAGCACCTTGCGCGGGCGAGCTGGACCTCGCGGGCCTTGCGGGCGGCGAAGTTCAGCAGCGGCCGGGCCCAGGCGTGCACGACGAGCGTGTCCTCGACCTCGGTCCCGTCCCCGGACTCCGCCAGCCGGAACCGGTAGTCCATCCGCACCCCGCCGGGACTGGCGACCTTCCCCTCCACCGTCGCGGGCGCGCTCCGCAGCGTCACCCTGATCGGGTTCTCGTAGGTGAGGCCGAGGACCCGGAACCTCTCCACCGCGACGTAGCGCGACTCGTCCTCCCCCTGCTCGATGTCGCGGACCGCGACGATCAGCGGCGAGAGCCCCACGTAGCTCTGCGGCTGGCTCAGGTGCGCCCGGAGTGCGGCCGGGGTGTTCCGTACATGGAAAGTATGTCGCAAAGTGACCTTTGGCACCGATCTGCCCCCAAATGAAGATCTTTATGGGGAGACAGTAACGGGTTCGGCCATGTACCACCGGGCGTTCTTCTCACCTCGCGCGAGCGAGTCGAGGCGGCGGGGCAGCTCCCTGCGGGAGAAGGGATCGGCGGCGGCGTTGCGGATGTGGATGCCCACTGCGTACATGTCCCGCACCTCCATCAGCGTGGAGTAGCCCGGCCACGACCGCAGATCGCTGCCGTAGGCGTCGGCGAACGCGTCCACGTCCGCCGAGGTCAGCCCGAAGCGGCGCTGCCCGTGGTAGGTGTGGACCAGGTCCCACTCCCGGGGCCCGACGGCCACGCCGTCCCAGTCGCACAGGACCACGTGGCCGTCGGCGCAGCGGAGCAGGTTGTCGATCCAGGCGTCGCCGTGCAGCAGCACCGGCGGACGATCGGTGTCGAGGTCGGCCCAGCGGTCGGTCAGCTCCGCGATGCGCTCGCTCAGCCAGACGCGCTGCCCGGAGGTGAGCACCGCCGAACGGCTCACCGCCCCGCGCACCTCGGCCAGCGGGTCGGCGAACCGCTTCAGCGGATGCGGCGGCACCGGCAGCCGGTGCAGGCTGCGCAGGATCTCGCCCAGCTCTGTGGTGGTGGGCCGGCCGCTGGCCGGGACGTAGTGCCAGAACGTGACGACCCGGCCGCCGTGCTCCACCGGCTGCTCGGAGATCTCGTCGGCCGGGCGCACCGCCGGGAACCCCTGGCCCGCCAGCCACCGCGCCACCGCGAGCACCACCGGCAGCCGGGCCCGCGCGCTGGGCGCGGTGGCGATCCGCACCACGATCTCACTGCGCAGCTTGAAGACCGCGTTGCTGCGCACGCGCAGCAGCCGCGCGCCGCGGTGGTCGATCCCCACCCCGTCACAGACCTCTCGCAGGATCGCGAACGCCTCCGCGGCGAGTGCGCTCATGAGCCCGCCGGCGAGGCCTCGGCGAGCAGATCCGCCAGCCGGCGCACGGCCGGCGCCTTGCGCAGCCCCGGCCGGATCACCGACAGCAGCGCCGGGCCCGGTCCACCACGATCGAGGTGCGGTGCTCCGGCGGCACCTGGAGCAGGGCCTTCTCCGCCAGCCGGCAGCCCTCCTCCTCCTGGCCGTCGCGCACCCGGTGGGCGGCCTGGTCGAGCAGGATCAGCACCGGGTCGATGGTGTAGGGGCCGGCGGGACCGGGTGCCCAGTCGACCTCCTCCCCCAGCTCGATCAGCGTGCCGATCCGGTAGAACTGCAGCCTCCGCTCGGAGAAGCGGAACGCCAGGTGGTCGCGGCCCTCCGGGGGCATCTTGGCGAAGATCCGCTCGGCCTCGGCCAGCGCGACCCTGGCCGCCTTGTGCTCGCCCATCCTGGCCAGTGCCCGCGCCTCGGCCGCCGCGCCGAGCGCCGCCGGGGAGCTGGGGGCGTTCCCGGCCAGCATCCTGGCCTCACGCGCCAGCCGGACCGTCTCGGCCAGGTCCCCGTAGTAGTAGGGCAGCATCGCCTCCTGGGCCCGGACCAGGGCGCGCAGCCGCAGATCGCCCATGTCGTCGGAGGCGGTGCGGGCGGTGCCGTACCAGGCGTGGGCCTGGCGGGTGTCGCCGAGCTTCATCAGCGCGTCCGCCGAGAGCAGCGCGAGCATCACGGTGGCGTTGAGCAGGCGGCGCTGGGACATCGCGGGCTGCCGGGCGGCGACCAGCGTCCGCACGTCCGACAGCTCCAGCATCAGCCGGTAGAGCATCGGCAGCGGCGCACTGGTGATGTACTCGCGCCGGTAGCGGACCACCTGCTCGTCGAGCCGGTCGAGCTGCTCCTCGGTCACGCTCGCCACCGCCAGCGTGCGGTCCAGGTCCTGGCGGGCCCGCTCGACCTCGGCCATCAGCCGGCCGCTCATCGCGAAGCGCGAGCCCAGCAGCGCGTGGTGGAACAGCGCGCGCCGCTCGGTGTCGTCGTCGCCGCGCTCCCCGGTCTCGTGCAGCGTGCGGGCCTCGCCGCCGGAGACCACCACCACCTTGGCGCCGCCCGCGCCGTCGTCGGCGTAGTCGCCGGCCAGGCCGAGCCGTACGGCGTTGGCGCGGTAGAGCCGCGCGAGCAGCTCGATGGTCTGCGGCCGGGGCCGGGCGCGGTGGTTCTCCCAGGCGTTGAGCAGGTCGATGCTGGCCCTGGCCTCACCGAGGCCCTGGCGCTCGCACAGCTCTTCCAGCTCGCGCACCGCCTCCCTGGCCGACCATCCGCGGGCCAGCCGGTGCGCCTTGAGCAGACTCACCCCGCAGCAGCCGTGGATCGCCTGCGCGGTCTGCCACGGAGTCCACTGCCGGGACTCCGCCTGCTCCCGCCAGCGCCTGGCGCAGGCGGGCGAATGTTCCCCTCGGGCCACGGCGCCCCTCCCGGTCGCTGTTCGCACAAGATTAACGAGGGCGCACCGCAGAGTAATCAGACCTGTGCACCACAGTTCCTTTACCCGTGGTTTTCACACGGAATACCGGCGGGTTCCTCAGGTAATCCACGGATCCTCTCTTCTTCCGGGGAAGGAAACCGATTGCCGTTCTGCTCTCAAGGCCGCACCCTGCGGGAAAGACAGTCACCATGCCTGTCGGGGGTGATCCGGATGACGGCTGACCGGGGCGAGGCAGTCGACCATTTGCGGCGTCTCGCCGCCCAGTTGGAGGCGCAGTCCTTCCGTACGCGCCTGCAGACGCGGGAGGAGCCGTCCCCGCGCCTGCATGTGATCAATCCGATGGCCCCGGCCAGGACCGAGGACGTGCTCGCCGCCCACGAGGGGGACGGCGAGTGGTGGTTCTGGCTCTCCTGGGCGGGGCGCATCGGGCACGCCGAGGACGTCGCCACGGCGGCCGAGCGTGTCGTGAGCGTGCTGCAGGTGATCCGGAGATAGGTGTTTCTTGGGTGGCACATGGGTAACACCCATGATCAAGAGCAGAAAGGAGCGGCACGTGAAAAGGACCCAGATCATCCAGCGCCCGCGTCCGCCACGCAAGCCGGTGTCGCTCGACCTCCGGACGCCGTCCGGCCGGGTGCTCCCCTTCTGAGGGCGCTCCGGCCCGGCGCGGCCCGTCAGTCCGGCGCCCCGGGGTCCGGCACCCGCCGGTCCGGGGGAACCCGCCGGCCCGGCACCCGTCAGGCCAGCGCCCGTCAGGCCGGCATCCGCCGGTCCAGCACTCGTCAGCCCAGCGCCCGTCAGTCCAGCGCCCGTCAGTCCAGTGCCCGTCAGTCCAGTGCCCGTCAGTCCAGTGCCCGGGAGAGGTCTTCGGCGTAGAGCCAGCCGGTCGCCCTCTCGTAGAAGTACCGGAGGACCAGCGGCATGATCAGCTCGTTCATCCGGCGGCCGACCGGGCCCGCCGTCTTGGCGTCGCGGTTGGCGCTCGCGGCCCGGGCCATCTTCGTCAGGCGGGCACGCCGCTCGCGGTCGTAGCGGGCCAGCGCGGCGGCCACGGCGCCCTCCACGCACCCCGCCCCCGCTCCCCCCGGCCCTCAGCCCCCCCGACCCGTACGGATCTCCTCGCGCAGCGCCCGGCCGAGGACGACGGCGTCCTCGATCGCCATGGACGCGCCCTGGCCGGCGCCCACGGGATGCGCGGCGTCGCCCACCAGCACCGTCCGGCCGTCCTGCCAGAGCGGCACCTCGGCCAGCACGTGGTGGAGCACGAGCCGGTGGAGCCCGGTCGTCGCCCGCATGATCTCCAGGGGGACCCGCTCCGACCGGTAGAGCCCGGCCAGCCGTTCCAGGCCGATGTCCGAGGGCTCCCGGGCGTCGGCGACCTGCACCGACCACCAGATCGTCCCGTCCGGGCGGACGATGTGGACGAAGGCCCCGTTGCGGCCGAAGGTCATGTTGAACGTCCCCGGTTCGGTCGCGGCGCTCCGCGGCACCCCCTCCGACACCCCGGAGACGCCGTAGATGCCGCCGTAGCGCGGCACCGGGGCGGCCGGGTCCAGCGCCCTGCGGACGGCCGACCAGATCCCGTCCGCCCCGACCACCAGGTCCGCCCCCTCGAAGACCCCCTCCGTGAGGGGACCGCCCGCCGGAGAGCCCTTCCGGAGGGCTCTCCCCGCCAGGGCGCCCCGGCCGGGGAACTCCCGGTCGAGGCGGTCCCGGTCGAGACGCTCTCCGCCAGGACGCCCTCCGCACCCGGCTCGAACCGCCGGCCCGTGACGATCTCCGCTCCCGCGCGCAGCGCCGCGGCGCGCAGTTCCTCGACCAGATGGCCCCGCATCAGCGTCACGCTGTTGCGCGGGTCGCCCGACCGGCGCCCGCGGGGCACGTCGCCGAGCAGCCGCCCGGAGGCTCCCCACATCCGCTGGCGCGGCACCTCGAACCCGCGCCCGGCCACGGCCTCCGCGCAGCCCAGCGCGTCGAGCGCGCGCAGCCCGTTGGAGGCGAGGCTCAGGTATGAGCCGACCTCCCCCGCGGGTCCTCGTACGCCTCGATGACCGTCACCTCGGCTCCCGCCCGCCGCAGTGCGATCGCACTCGCCGCCCCGGCCACGCCCGCACCCACCACGACCGCCTTCATGCCATCTCCCTGAATTACGATTCACCGAATTCGAATTCAGTATGTGGGTTGCTACGGTCGTGGTCAAGAAGGGGCGAGGAGGACCTGTGGGAGTGCGCAAGGCGAAGGCGGCCGAGACCGAGGCCGCGTTGAAGGACGCGGCCCGCCGCCTGTTCGCGGAGCGGGGATACGTGAACACGAAGATCACCGACATCACCGCCGCCGCCGGCCGGGCCACCGGCTCCTTCTACGACCACTTCGCGGGCAAGGAGGAGCTGCTCCAGGCGCTCCTGCGGGACATGAACGACCAGGCCGACGCCGAGATCGCCGCCTACGACCACCCCCGCGACCACGACCTGACCGACCGCGGGCAGCTCCGCGACCACCTCGCCGTCGCCTGGACGGTCTTCCGCGACCACCTGCCGGTGATGGTCGCCCTCTACCAGTCGGCGATGACCGAGAACCTCGGCTCCGGCCGCGCCTGGGAGAGCCTCACCGAGGACACCGCCGTCCTCCGCGACCACCTGGAGTACCTCCGGGAGCGGGGACACCGGCTCCCCGGCGACCCCGCCCTGGTGAGCGCGGCGATGGGCGCGATGCTCTCGATGCTGGCCTACGCGGTGCTCACCTCCGGCGAGAAAGGCCCGCAGGTCACCGACGACCAGGTGGTCGACACCCTCACCGACCTGCTCCTGCACGGCCTGGCGGGCCCCGGGCCGACCGGCCGTAGCGGTGTGGCAGGATCGCGATCATGCGCTACATCGTGATCGGGGCGGGAGCGGTCGGCGGCACCATCGGGGGACGGCTCTTCCAGGCCGGCCACGAGGTGCTCCTGGTCGCCCGCGGCGCGCACCGCGACGCGCTCGCCCGCGACGGCCTGCGCCTGCTCACCCCCGAGGCCGAGCACCGGCTCGACGTGCCGGTCGCCGACGGGCCGGTACGGCTCCGCGACGACGACGTGCTCGTCCTGGCCGTCAAGTCGCAGGACACGATCGCCGCGCTGGAGCCCTGGCCCCGGCACGCGCCGGTGGTGTGCGCGCAGAACGGGGTCGCCAACGAGCGCATGGCGCTGCGGCGCTTCGCACGGGTGTACGGCATGTGCGTCTGGCTGCCCGCCCTCCACCTCGAACCCGGCACCGTGGCCGCCTACGGCGCGCCGAAATCCGGCCTGCTCCAGGTCGGCCGCTATCCGGGGGGCACCGACGAGTTGTCCGAGCGTTTCGCCGCCGACCTGTCCGCCGGCGGCTTCCTCGGCCTGGCCGTACCCGACGTGATGCGGTGGAAGTACGCCAAGCTGGTGGGCAACCTGGGCAACGCCTACGACGCGCTCTGCGGGGATTGGACCGGCGGCGACCCGGTGATGGAGCGGGTGTTCGCCGAGGGCAGGGCCGTGCTCGACGCGGCCGGGATCGCCTACGCCTCCGTGGAGGAGGAGCGCGGCAGGCGCGGCGACCAGGTCGAGCCCCGGCCGGTCGGCGGGGCCGGACGCGGCGGCGGCTCGTCCTGGCAGAGCCTGGCCAGGTCCAGCGGCTCGATCGAGACCGACTACCTCAACGGCGAGATCGTGCTGCTCGGCCGCGAACTCGGCGTCCCGACCCCGGCCAACGAGGTCCTGCAGCGCGAGGCCGGCCGCTTCGCCCGCGAGCACCTGCCGCCCGGCTCGATGTCCCCGCAGGAGCTCGCCGCCCTCGTCGACGCCGCCCTCGCCTGACCCGCGCCTCCCCGCTGACCCGCCCCGCCGGCCCGGTCTATCCCCGGTGCCGGTCGCGGCACGAGAGGACCGCCCGGTCGATGAGGCCGCGTACCTCCTCGTGGTTCTCCACCAGCGCGGTGCTGTGGTCGGTTCCCGGCACCGGCAGCACCGTGACCTCCCGCCTCCCGCTCGGCCCCTCCGCCCCGCCCAACTCCTCGGCAAGACGGGCGGCGTTGCCCGCGACCTGCCCGTTGCCCTCTTCGAAGGCGATCCCGAGGGAGGGGCCGAACGTCTCCAGGGCGAGCGGCCTGATCGAGGCACCCCCCTCTTCGATCTCCAGCGCCGGGGAGACGGCCACGGCCGCGCACACGGGCGGGTCGAGCATCGGCCCCGAGGACCCCGCCGGCCGTACGGCCTCCTCCCGGCCGGGATCTCCCGTCCCGTCCTTCCCTCGGCCGGCTCCTCCCGCCCCGCCCTCCCCCCGGCCGGCTTCGCCGGACCCCGGAGACCCGCCGCCGCCAGTGCGATCGGCGCGCCGTACGACGAGCCCAGCATCACGAGGTGCTCCGTACCGTGCTCCCGCAGCCAGTGCCCCGCCGCGACCAGGTCCCCGGGGAGCCGGGCGAGGCCGCCACCCTCCTCGCTCGACCCGACGCCCCTGCGGTCGACGACGAGGACCCGCGCCCCGGTCCGTACGGCGACGCCCTCCGCCTGCTCCAGCCACGCGCACAGCGTCTGGGTGGCGCCGTGGGCGACGACGACACCGGTGTCCGCACCCTCCGGGCCCAGCAGGGCGGCGCCCAGCCGGACCCCGTCGGCGCCCGCAGGACGACCCGCACGGCGCCCGGGGGCACCGCCGAGCCGCACTGCTCCGCGAGCGGCGCCTCGGGCCGGACCCGCACGTTCCCCTGGCCGCCGCACGCCGAGAGCAGCAGCGCCAGCGCGACCGCGCCCGCCGTCGCGCGCCCCGCGGTTCCGTCCGTCATGCCAGTGATCTTAGACGGGTGCCCGCCGCTCTCCCCGCCGCCGGGGAGACCCGTCCTGATCTGGTCTTTTTCCCGACGCGCCGGGCGTGGTCCCCACTAGACGGAGTCGCAGCGGGTAGAAGTTCCGGACACGCCGCGGTGAAAGGAGAGGGGGGACGTGATGACGCAGGCGCCGGTGCCGGACGACGAGACCGCACGGTTGCGGGAGATCGACGAGCTGGGGGCGCTGGAGGTCATCGTGGAGCCGGTCTTCCAGTCCATCGCCGCCCTCGCCGCCCAGATCTGCCGGACGCCCATCGCCCTGGTCAACCTGCTCGGCCGCGACCGGCAGTACTTCAAGGGGCACGTCGGCGTCAGCTCCGTCAGCATGGACCGGCGGGTGACGTTCTGCCCCTACACCGCCACCACCCGCCAGACGCTGGAGGTGCCCGACGCGCTGGCCGATCCGCGCTTCCGCGACGACCCCATCGTGACCGGGGACCCGTACGTGCGCTTCTACGCGGGCGCGCCGATGGTCAACAGCCGGGACGTCGTCCTGGGCGTGGTGTGCGTGTTCGACCACCGGCCGCGCCGTCTCGCCGCAGAGCGCCTGCGGGCCCTGGAGACCCTGGCCGTCTGCGCCGTCGGCATGCTGGAGCTGCGCCACCACGCCCGCCAGGCCGAGCGGGTCATGGCCCGGCTGCACGAGCTGGAGGAGCTCAAGCACCAGTTCCTGCGCACCGTCAACCACGAGCTGCGCACCCCGCTGACCTCCATCCGCAGCTATCTCCAGCTGCTCCAGGAGGGCGGCCTGGACGCGGAGACCGAGCAGCGGTTCCTGCAGGTCATCGAGCGCAACGGCGACCGCATCCTCGATCTGATCGACGAGCTGCTCCTGATGGCCAGCCTGAACGCCCGGACCGCGATCTTCCATCCGGCCCGGACCGACCTGGCCGAACTGGCCCGCCAGGTGGTCGCCGAGGCGACCGCCAAGGCGTGGGGCAGCGACCAGTCCCTCAGCCTGGACACCCCGGAACGGCTGGACGTGCTGGCCGACACCGGGCGGATCCGGCACGTGATGGCCCAGCTGCTGGACAACGCGATCAAGTTCACCCCGTCCGGAGGACGGATCACCGTCACGGTGACCGGCGAACCGGTCCCCGCCGTGGAGGTCCGCGACACCGGCATCGGCATCGAGCCGGACCACCTGGAGCACGTCTTCGACGACTTCTACCGCGCCCCGCAGGCCGAGTACCAGGCGATCGGCGGCACCGGGATCGGCCTGTCCATCGTGGAGAAGGTCATGCGCATGCACGGCGGGAGTGTCCGGATCGCGAGCCGCCCCGGCGAGGGCACCTCCGTGCGCTTCACCCTGCCCGCCGTCCCCCCGGCGCCGTCGTGAGACGGCGCCCTTCCCGCGCCTCGGTGAGACCCGATCTTACGTAGACCCGATCTACCTTTGCGCAGGTGGGGAGAAGATGTCGGCGGCCGTGACGGACAGGACGTCGGCGTCCGCGTTGGTGACGCTCTCCCTGGCGCATACCGCGTAGCGCAGATCATCCGGATCCGCCGCCAGATGCGCCGCCTTCGCCACGAGACCCGCCCTGATCCGCGCCGCGTTCACCTTTCTGCCCCATTTGGCCTCACCCACCAGAATGGGCGTTCTGGATCTCCCACTGAGCGCCACCGCGTCGATCTGGTGCTGTCCGTCACCGCGCCACCAGGGGCCGATCGCGACCACCTCGGGCCCGATCTCGGCGGCCCGCAAGCGCAGGTGGTCGCGGAACGCCTCTTCCCATACGCCTCCCATGTGGTCGTCCAACGATGCCATCAGCACCGGCAGGACGGTCTCCCCGAGACCTCGGTCGATCTCCGGCAGCACTCGGGAGAGGGTTCCCAGGTAGAAGGCGAGGAAGTTGTCGGTGATGCGGTAGACCTTACGGCGGGTCCGCGCCGACTCGGTGACCGGCTGGATCCTTTCCACCAAGCGGAGGGTCAGCAGATCATTGAGGGTACGGGTGGGGTCCGTGCCGATCGCGTCGGCGATCTCGTTGTGCTTGGTGCAGCCTTCGGCGATGGCCTGCAGCGTGGCGGCGAGGTGCACTCCTTGCCCTGCCTCCGTGGCGAGGACGAGGTCTCCTTCACGGATCATCTTCGCATCGGGACGGCAGGCGAGTCTCCTGATGTTGTCCTCGATCGAGAGCTCCTGACGCCACCATGACAGGTAGAGAGGCATCCCACCGAGGATCCCGTAGACCAGTGCCCGGTCCGAAGGAGGCAGGTCCGGCAGCATCTCCGCCGCCTCGTGAGGGCGGAACGGGTGGAGTTGCATCGTCAGGTCGAACCGCCCGTAGAGCGGTGCGCGGTACTCCTGAATCGCACGCATCGTGCGGACGGCCGACCCGCACAGGATGATCCGGAGCTTGGTCCGCCCATGCGCGTGGTCGAGAAAGGCACGAAGGACGCCTTCCAGCTCGGCGCGACCGATCATCTCGGGGAACTCGTCCAGCACCAGGAGAAGAGGTTCGTCCTCCGCCTCGCGGCCGAGGTGGTCGAGCGCTTCGTCCCAGTTTCCGAAAGGACGCGAGACCAGGTCACGGGTGGAAGACGGCGCGTTGGCCGCGACACGGTGGGAGAGCGCCTCCAACTCGCGGCGGGGCGCACGGTTCCCCCCCCGTGTGGAAGACCGCCCGCTTGCCCTCGGCGAACTCCTGGAGCAACGCCGTTTTCCCCACCCGCCGACGGCCCCAGAGCAGAGCGGGCCGGGCATCCGCCTCCTCCCACCACTCCCGCAGGGCCTCCAACTGCTCTTCACGTCCGACGAAAGCCATGGGACGACCCTAACCGACATCGATGTCGCCGACGTCTACGTCGGCGATATCGATGTCGGTTTAGCTTTGGATCGGCGACGGCCGTGCCGCAGAAACCCTCGCACGAAGTTCACAGAGCGCCCGTTTCGAGACAAAAAATCCCAAGGGATGGACGAAGTAGTCGGTGGGCTGGCGTAATCTCCCTACTCTGACAAAAGGGAGTAGGAGATGAAAAAGGAGCAAATCATCCAGAAGCCTCGGCCACCCAGGCGGCCCGATCCGCTCGACCTCCGCACGCCCTCAGGGCGGCGGCTGCCGTTCTGACCCGGGCTCAGGACCACGGCCGCCGTTCCGCCCCGGGCCGGAGACCGCTCCCACCGCCCGCGAAGAGCCGGTTCCCGTGAAGAGCCGGTTCACCAGCCACAGGAGCGCGCCGACGCCCAGCAGCAGGCCCGCGCGGCGTAGACGTCGGCGCCGCGGCCCGTGACGGGCAGCGCCAGCACCAGGCAGACCACCGCGCCCAGCGCCGGCATCCAGCTCGGCGCCCGGAAGTGGCCGTGCGCCACCGGGTCCCTCCGCAGGACCAGCACCGCCACGTTGACCATCGTGAACACGCACAGCAGCAGGAGCACCGTGGTGTCGGCCAGACCCGCCACATCCCCGGTGGCGACGAGCAGCGCCGCGACGGCCACGGTGAACAGGACGGCCACCCAGGGCGTTGCGCGCCGGGGATGGACCGCCGCGAAGACGCCGGGCACGATGCCCTCGCGCGCCATGCCGTACACCAGGCGCGAGGCCATGATCATGTTGATCAGCGCGGTGTTCCCCACCGCCAGCAGCGCGATCAGCGCGAAGAGCTTGGGCGGGAAGGCCAGGCCCGCGACCTTGACGACCTCCAGGAGCGGACCGGTCGAGGCGACCAGCGTCTCGGTCTCCACCAGCATGGTCGCGGTGAACGCGACCGCCAGGTAGATCACCGTCGCGGCCGCCAGCCCGCCGAAGAGCGCCCGGGGGAAGTCGCGCGGCGGGTCCTTCGCCTCCTCGGCGAGGTTGACCGAGTCCTCGAAGCCGAGCAGCGCGTAGAAGGCCAGGGCCGTACCGCCCAGCACGCCCATGAAGGCGCCGTGCTCCGGATGGAACTCCAGCGCCCGGGAGGGCTCGCCCTCGCCGGTGAGCAGGGCGTAGCCGCCGATCGCGACGATGACCAGCAGGCCGAACGCCTCGATGACCGTCAGGACCACGTTGACCTTGACCGACTCGGAGATGCCCGCCAGGTTCACCAGCGTCACCAGCGCCAGGAACCCGAACGCGCCGACGACGGCCGGCAGCGTCACGAACTCGCCGAGATAGGACCCGCCGAAGGCCCGCGCCGCAGCGCTCGCCGAGGTGACCCCGCTCATCATCACCGCGAAGGCCACCAGGAACGTGACGAACGGGATGCCGAACGCCCGGTTGGCGTAGAGCGCGGCCCCGGCCGCCTTCGGATACTTCCCGACGAGCTCGGCGTAGGCGGTCGCGGTCAGCGCGGCCAGCACGAAGGCCACCAGGAAGGGCAGCCAGAGCGCCCCGCCCGCGTGCCCGGCCACCTTCCCCACCAGCGCGTAGATCCCCGCGCCCAGGATGTCGCCCACCACGAAGAGCAGCAGCGTCCGGCGCCCGATCACCCGCTTCAGGGCGTGCGGCGCGGCGGGACCAGCGGTCGTCTCGGCCATGCGCTCCCACTACCCGCGACCGGTCCGTGGTCACGCTCCCGGGAAGGCACCCGTGTAAGCGGCGTGTAAGTGATCCGCAAGGGAGGGTTCCTAGAGTTCCACTCGTCACAGATTGCAGTGAAAGGCAAACAATGTTCTCCCTCCTCTCCTCCCGCCGCATCGCCGTAACCCTCGCGGGAGCCGCCCTCGTCTCCATGACCGCCGCCTGCGGCGGCGCCGCCAACGCCGAGGTGTGTTCTGAGGCGACGAGCCTCCTGAACAGCTCCACCACCACCCTGACCTCCGCGGGTGCCGACCCCGCCAAGTTCAACGCGGCGACCAAGAAGGTCGCCGACGACTTCAAGGCGCTGGCTGCCAAGACCGACGGCGACCTCGCCACCGCGATCAACGGCTACGCCAGCATCTGGGACAGCATCAAGGTCGACGCCGGCAACCCCGCCGGGCTCGCCACCGCGCTCCAGGACGTCAGCGCGAAGAGCCAGGCGTTCGGCAACGAGCTCATCAAGGCCTGCTCCTAAACAGGGCCCTGCGCCTCCGTGGGGAGGGGGCGCAGCCGGGATGCGGCCGCCGTACCGCCTGCGGGGGGGCAGGACGGCGCGGCGGCCGCGCCCGACCACGTTCGACCTCGGGACCCCGGCCCGCCACCACGGGCCGGGGTCTTCGCACGCCGCCGTACGGCTCCGCATGCGACCGTCGGTTCAGCCCCGCAGCGCGCGGGCCTGCTCGTAGCAGCGGTCGAAGCCCTCCAGCACGGCCGGCCACGAGCTGCGGACCGGTTCGGTCTCCCGGTTGTGCGCGGCGATCGACTCGCGCAGCTCCCGGTCTCGGGCCAGCCGGGCCACCGCCGACACCAGTTCCTCGAAGCTCGAGCCGAGCAGCCCCTCCTTGCCCGGCCGGACGAAGTCGGCCACCCCGCTCTCCGTCCGCGCCACCACCGGGACCCCCGCCGCCCGCGCCTCCAGCGCGGCCAGCCCGAACGACTCGCGGGGCGCCGGGGCCACGAACACGTCCGCCGCGGCGAGCAGCTCCCGGATCCGCTCGCGGCTGTAGCGGCCGGGCAGCGACACCCAGCCGGTCATCCCGTTGGACCGCAGGTAGCGCTCCATCTGCGCGCGCGCCGGGCCGTCCCCGACGATGGTGGCCCGCAGCGGCACCCCCGCCGGGACCTGCGCCCGCGCCTCCTTCAGCAGCCGGAGCAGCCGGACCGGCTGCTTGCGCGGGGCCAGCCGCCCCA
>NZ_CDRNDK010000021.1:0-34103 GCF_977012225.1 Planomonospora algeriensis
GGGAGCCGGGTCCGCCGGGCCCGCCCGTACCCTCCGCCCTCGGCCCGCGCGGCCAGTTCCTCCGCGACCGCGGCGAGGCTCTCCAGGTCGTCGCCGCCCACCTGGAGCACGCCCCGGAAGGTGCCGTTGGCCCCGGCGACCCGCTGCCCGGGGAGGCCCGCGGCGACCACCCGGCCGTCCTCGACCCGGACCGGCGGGTGCAGCGGGCCGGATCCGTCACCGTCCTCCCGCGCCGCCTCCGCCACCACCGCCCCGGTGTCGCGCGCGGGATGGTCCAGCAGTACGGCCAGCGACTCCGTGTGGGCCACCAGGTCCCCCGCCAGCACGGCCACCGGCCCCGTGGCCTCACGCGCCACCCGGGCGATCCGGCGCAGGTCGTCGGCGAGCCCCGCGGAGCCGTCCGACCCGATCAGGTGGGTGCCGTCGGAGGCGCGGATGACGGCGCCGGACCGGCCCACCACGTGCACCTCCCGGACCGGGAGCGTGCCGAGCTGGGCGGTCAGCCGATCGACCAGGGTGCCGTCACCGCAGCGCGACGACGCCGCCGCGGTGGTGGCCAGGATGACGGCGGTCGTCGGGGAGGTTCCGGAGGACGGGGGCGGAGACGGGGGGACAGGGGTGGAGTCGCGCAAGCCGGGCTCCTTCGCATCCGATGGGGTCACCGTGCGAATCGGGGAGAGCGCACCCAGCGTAGCGAGATCCTGACGGGATATCACGGGAGCGCGACCGGCGCGCCCAACCGCTAACCTCGCACTACGCGCATCACCGGAGGATTTCCGCCTTGACCCTTCCTCAACCACGCCGCCGCGCCGTCGCAGTCGTCCTCGCGGGCGGGGTCGGCCAGCGGGTCGGCCGGGACACCCCCAAGCAGCTCATCGAGATCGCCGGAAAGACGATCATCGAGCACACGATCGGCGTGTTCGACGCCGCTCCGGAGATCGACGAGGTCCTCGTGCTGATGACCCCCGGTTTCACCGGGGAGGTGGAGCGGCTCGTCGCCCGCAACGGCTTCGGGAAGGTCGGCCGGGTGCTGGAGGGCGGCGCGAGCCGTACCGAGACCACCTGGCGGGCGCTGGAGGCGCTGGGCGGCCGGGACTGCGACGTGTTCCTGCACGACGCCGCGCGGCCGCTGCTGGAGCCGCGCATCATCACCGCGTGCGCGGAGGCGCTGAGGATCCATCCGGCCGTGGAGGTGGCCGTCCCGAGCTCCGACACGATCGTGGTGACCGCGCCCGGGCCGTACGGCGAGACCGTCGGCGACGTCCCGGACCGGTCGCGGCTGTGGCGGGCCCAGACGCCGCAGTGCTTCCGGCTGCCGGTGATCCGCGAGGCCTACGAGAGGGCCTTGGCCGACCCCGGCTTCGCGGAGCGGCCGGCCACCGACGACTGCGGCGTGGTGCTGCGCTACCTGCCGGAGGTGCCGATCCACATCGTGCCGGGCAGCGAGCTCAACATGAAGGTCACCCATCCCGTGGACGTGCTCGTCGCCGAGACGCTCCTGCGGTTCGCCGCGGGGACCCCGGGCTCCTGAGGCCCGGGACCCGGAGCGAGGATCAGCGCTCCGGCCTGGCCAGGCTCGCCGGACTCGTCAGGAAGCCCCAGCCCCAGGAGACGTGCATGGTGGCGTAGACGAGCGGGAGCCGCAGGAGCGCGCCCGGCGGCAGGCCGCTGCCGGTCACCGCCGAACCGGCCACGATCGCCGCGACGTAGCCGCCGGGGATCAGCAGGCCCGGCCAGAAGAACGGCGAGACCAGCAGGCCGGCCAGCATGGCGAGCACCGCCGCCGGGGGCGCCAGGTAGCGCAGGTTGATCGTGCCCTCGTGGGTGCGGGCGACCACGCGCCGCCAGCGGCCGTAGTGGAAGTACTGCTTGGCGAGGGCCTTGATGTTCGGCCGCGGCCGGTAGGAGACGCGCATCCGGGGCTGGAACCAGACCAGGCCGCCGGTGGAGCGGATGCGGTGGTTCATCTCCCAGTCCTGGGCGCGCTGGAAGTGCTCGTCGTAGCCGCCGACCCGGTCCAGCGCCTCGCGCCGGAACACGCCCAGGTAGACCGTGTCGGCCGGGCCCGCGGTGCCGCCGGTGTGGAACCGGGCGCCGCCGACGCCGATCTTGGAGGTCATGGCCCGGGCCACGGCCTGCTCGAAGGGGGTGATCCCCTCGGCGGCCATCACTCCGCCCACGTTGTCGGCGCCGGTCTCCTCCAGCGTCTCCACCGCGACCTGGAGGTAGTCCTCCGGGAGCATGGCGTGGCCGTCCACCCGGGCGATGATCCCGTTGCGGGACGCGGCGATGGCGGCGTTGAGCGCGTTGGGGGTGCGACCGGTCGGGTTCGGGACCACGGTCACCCGGGGGTCCTCGGCCGCGATCGCGTCGGCGACCTCCTGGGTCCGGTCCTGGGAAGGACCGATCGCCAGGACGACCTCGATGGGTCCTCCGTACTTCTGCGAGAGGACCTGGTTCACCGCCTCCCGTAGGTGGCGCTCCTCGTTGAGCACCGGGATGACGACGGAGACAGGGGGCCAGACGCGTGTCTCGGGAGACGACGCCGGCGCGGGCGAGTCGGGGAACTGCTTCATGGCGTCGCTCACGCTACTGTACGAACGGGTACCTCATCGACCCAGTCAGAGCTTAGGGGGGCTGATGCGCGACCCGGAAGACGAGGACTCGGGTGTGCACGTGGGCGGCGACGCCTACGGAGGCGTCCGGGTGGCTCCGAGGCGCGACCGCAGGTCCGCCAGGGGTGCTCGCTCCCGGCGGCGCAACCTGCTCGCGGCCGGGGCGCTCTCGGTCCTGGTCCTCGCCGGCTCCGGCGCCGCCTGGGCGCTGACGGACTTCACCACGAGGAAGATCGTCCCGGTCGACGCGGGCGTCCCGGGGGCGCGCTCCACCGGTGCGATGAACATCCTGCTCGTCGGCGTGGACCGGCGCGACGACCTCACCCGCAAGCAGCAGAACCAGCTCAAGCTGGGCCGCGAGTCCGGGCAGCGGACCGACACCATGATGGTGATCCACCTGTCGGAGGACCACCGCAAGGTCACCGTGGTCAGCCTCCCCCGCGACACCTGGACGACCATACCCGGCAAGGGCGAGCACAAGATCAACGCCGCCTACCAGCTCGGCGGCCCCAAGCTCGCCGTGCGCACCGTGCAGAACGCCACCGGCCTGACGATCCACCACTACGTCGAGGTCAACGTGCTCGGCTTCATCAACGTGGTCGACGCGCTCGGCGGCGTCTCGGTCTGCACCCCGGTCGCGATCAACGACCCGAAGACCGCTCTGACGCTCCAGCCTGGCACCTACGAGCTCGACGGGGTCAAGGCCCTCGCCTACGCCCGCACCCGGGCCACCGCCCGCTCCGACCTGGACCGCATCGACCGCCAGCAGCAGGTCATCTCCGCCCTGCTGAACCAGGCGCTGAGCAGCGACACGCTGACCAATCCCGGCAGGCTCGCCGGCTTCCTCGACACCGTGCTCTCCACGATCCGCGTCGACGACGCCCTCCGCCAGGACCTGCTCGGCCTGGCCGAGCAGCTCAAGGACGTCTCCACCGACGACGTCGCCTTCGCCACGGTCCCGATCGCCGACGTGGACCACAAGACCCCGACCGGCGAGTCCGCCGTGCTCTGGGACACCGCCGCCGCCCGCGCGCTCTTCCGCAGGATCGCCGCCGACGAGCCGCTCACCGGGCCGTCCGGGCCCGCCAAGGCCGCGACGCCGAAACCCACCCCGGCCGCCACCCCCTCGGCCGGCGCGCTGACGGTGCCGCCCTCGCGGATCTCCCTCAAGGTGCTCAACGGCACGACGATCACCGGTCTGGGCGCGCGGGCCAGGGACGCCCTGCTCAAGGCCGGCTTCCTCGTCCCCCAGGCCGCCGGGAACACCCAGCGCAGGGACTACGACGCCCCGGTCGTCCGGTACGGCCCCGGCCGCGAGGACTCGGCCCGGACCGTGGCCGCCGCCATCCCCGGTGCGGAACCGCGCCTCATCGATGAGCTCGGCGACGGCATCGAGGTCATCCTCGGGCGGAAGTACTCGGGCGTGCAGAAGGTCACCGTCGCGGAGGCCCCGACCACCCCGACCGCCCCGGCCACCGCCGCCCCCACCGCTTCGCCCACCGCCAGGACCGCGACACAGAACATCTGCAAGAAGTGACATACAACGCATAACCCCACCGGTCTCGGGCAGAGGAACCCGGCGGAGGTGATGATCGTGGTCCTTGCATTCGATGTCCGGACGTGGCGCAGAGACTCCTACACGGTGATCCGGGTGAAGGGCGAGCTGGACATGGCGACCGCCCCGAGGTTCCGGGCCGCGGTCGACCAGGTCCTGGAGGCCTCCGACCGCCCCTGCGTGGTGATGGACCTGACCGAGATGCCGTTCTGCGACTCCGTCGGCCTCGGCATCCTGGTGAACGCGCTCACCAGGATCCGCGACTCCCGGGGCCGCCTCATCCTCGTGCCGGCCCCGGGGATGGTCACGCGGCTGTTGACGATCACCGGTCTCGACCGCCACTTCGAGATGCGCGGCAGCGTGGACGAGGCCTTCGGCGCCTTCGACACCGCGGCCTGACCCCGGCCACTCCGGCACCGCGCCCCGAACCCCCTGCCGCGGAGTCCCTCGGTCCCCGGGCAGGCCCCGACCCCGGGCGGCTCTCTCCGGATGCCCGCGCCCGCTCGCTCCGAAGGTCCTCGGCGGGCCCGCGGCCGTCACCCGTTCGAGTAGAGCCGGTCCAGGCCGATCAGGAGGATGCGAGCGTCCTCGGCCGCCGACGACCTCAGCTCGTCCGTGAAACCGGAACCGCCGTAGCAGGCCAGGACCGTGTCCTGGACGTCGTATCCCTTCACCCCGAGCAGGTCACGCGCCCTGGCCAGCCGCGCCACGTGATGGTGGCTCATCACCTCACCCCACTTCACCTCGCCGAGTGAGAGGATCCGCCGGGGCCGTCCGGGTTCCTGCGCGGCGAGCACGGCCACGTCGATCTCGATCTGCGCCCGGTTGGCCGAGTCGTTCACCGCTCCGGAACCGACCTCCGAGGGGAACCCGCCGTACAGGCTCTCACCGGCGCTCAGCGCGAAGTCCCGGCAGAGCGCTTCGAAATGCGGACCGACGACCTGAGCGAGGAAGCTCTGCCGGACCGATCCCCAGACGCCCTCCGCCCGGTGGATCTCCAGCTCCGGCCAACGCCGACGCATGATCGCCTCATAGAAGGTGATCAATGGCTCGGTGATGCGATAACGGGAGCGTCCGGCGCGGAAGAGATCCGGCTCCCGCGCGATCAGCGCGCAGTCCTCCAGCACGTTGAGCGGATGGGTCAGCTGATCGGATCTGCGACCGACATAACCAGCGATACCACCATTGGTGGTGTTGCCCACGGCGATGGCCGCGAGCACCGAGTGGTAGAGCGCCGGGTCCCGGATGTCCGACTCCTCCGCCAGGAGATAACGCGCCTCCCGGAAGAGCGGCTTCTGCGGGTTCAGGACGGTCCTGACCACCCACGAGTCGAAATCGGCGAGATCGGCAGGCACGTCGCCCTGGGTGAACTCGTGCCGGTAGGCCGGGGTTCCACCCACGATCGAATGGACCAGGACCGCCAATCGCGGATCGGTGATCCCCCAGAACGCCGCGGCCTCCCGGTAGCCGAAGGGCCGGATCACGAGTTCGAGGCCCGCGCGCCCGCGGAGCGGTGCCTGCCCCGCCAGGAGCCCGCCCATCACCGACATCGCGGAACCGCAGAGCAGCAGCCGCGCCGTACTCTCCCGGCCGCTTCCTCCGGGGCCGAGTTCGCGCTGGATGATGGACGGAAGGCCGGGAGAGACCTTGGACAGGAACGGGAACTCGTCGACCACCACCGGAACCGGCCGGTCGCGGAAACTTCGGAGAAGTCGGCTGATCGCGTCGTTCCAGTCGCGGAAGGGGTGCTCGACGACCTCACGGGTGTGCCGGGTCAGCGCCTCCGCGAAGAGCCTGAGCGACTCGGCCTCCGTCGCCTCGGTCGCGGCGAAGTACATCCCGCCCATCTCCTCCGCCAGAGCCTGGAGCAGGAAGCTCTTCCCCTGCCGGCGCCGTCCGCTGACCACCCCGAGGGCGGCACCACCCGGGACCGCACCCGTGCGGCCTCCGGCGAGAAAGGAGACCAGCCCTTCCCACTCTCTCCCCCGGTCGAAGACCCGGTCCGGCTTGGCCACCATCACTCCTCCGATCCCCATCAACAGAGCTGTACTTCACGGAACCATACTTCACAGTAGTACAGTTCTGTATAGATGTCCCGATCGGCCGCCTCGGCGACCTTCGCCGGTCCACCGGCGCCGCGCACTCGGCCCCCTCCCCACGGCTGAAGCCGGGGCCGTACCCCGGCTTCCTGACCACGTCCGAATCGTCCGCTCCAGGACGGAAGTCGGGGCGGTGAGGGACTTTGGCCTCCGGCCCGGGAAGGGCGGGTCACCGCAGACTGGGGGCAGGCACCACCATCGAGTGCGGACAGGGCCATGCCCGTGCGCCCGGCGAGAGGCGGACGACGCCTCCGCCATGGTGCCCGACCTTTCATCGGCGGGAAGCACGGGAGACGAGACCATGAGTACGCAGGCACGGACCAAGTCCCGTGAGCTACGCAGCGCCAGGGCCGCCGCCGAGCTCCGCAGGAAGAAGCGGAACCGCCTGATCGCGGGCGCCGGCGGGATGGTCATCGTGCTGCTCCTGGCCGCCATCGTGATCGGTCTCGTCAACGCCGCCGGAGCCGCGGGCTCCCGGGACGGTGCGGCCCCGCAGGGCGCGAAGGCCGCTCCGGCGATCGCCACGCCCGGTGGGGCGCTGGCCCTCGGCAGTGCCGCGGCGCCGGTGAAGCTGGAGGTCTACCTCGACTACATGTGCCCGTTCTGCGGGCGCTTCGAGCAGGCCAACAGCGCCGAACTGGACCGGCTGGTCGCCGACGGCACGGTGCGCCTGGAGCTGTATCCGCTCTCGTTCCTGGACCGGATGTCCAGCGGTACGGAGTACTCGACGCGAGCCGCCAACGCGGTCGCCACGGTGGCCGACCGGGCGCCCGGCAAGGTCCTGCCCTTCAACGCCGCGCTGTTCGCCCGGCAGCCCGCCGAGGGCGGCCGCGGCCTGTCCAACGACGAGATCGCCGATCTGGCCCGCGAGGCCGGAGTGCCGCAGGAGGTCGTCGACGCCTTCGCCGACCGGCTCTTCGAGTCGTGGGTCGCCTCCTCCACCACCTCGGTGTTCGAAACGGGGATCTCCGGCACGCCCACCGTGAAGATCAACGGCGCGCGGTTCGAGGGCGACCTGTACACCGCCGGCCCGCTGACCGCGGCCGTCACCGCCGCCGTCACCGCGGCCGAGGACGCGCGATGACCACCGCACCGACCACCGCACCGACCACCGTGCTGGCCCGCCTGCACCGCTTCCGGCACAGCAACGCCTGGATCTTCGGAACCATGCTGGTGTCGGCCTGCGTGAGCCTGGCCGCGTCCTTCGTGCTGTCCGTCGACGCGCTGCTGCTGGCGGCCGACCCCGGCACGAGCCTGTCGTGCAACATCAACGCCGTCATCAGCTGCGGCACCGTCGCCGAGTCCTGGCAGGCGCAGCTGTTCGGATTCCCCAACGCCTTCCTGGGGCTGGTGGCCGAGCCGGTCGTGATCACCATCGCGGTGGCGAGCCTGGGCGGCGTGCGCTTCCCGCGCTGGTTCATGCTCGCCGCCCAGACGGTCTACACCCTCGGCCTCGTCTTCGCGTACTGGCTGTTCCACCAGTCGATGTTCGTGATCGGCGCGCTGTGCCCGTGGTGCCTGCTGGTGACCGTGTCCACGACGCTGGTGTTCTTCACGCTGACCCACGTCAACGTCCGCGACGGCAACCTGCCGCTGCCGCCCCGCGCGCAGGCGGCGGCGCTCCGGTTCATCGACGCCGACTTCGACGCCATCGCCGTCGCCATCTGGATCCTGGTCCTGATCCTGGCGGTCGTCCTCAAGTACGGCCCCGCGCTGCTGGCATGACGCCGGAGCGAACGGTCCCACCCGAACGGACCCGCCCCCGCTCCCTCCAGCGGGCGCAGGACGCCCTCCGTTCCGCCCCCGCTCCGCGCCTCACGGACCTCCCACGGAACCTCCGCGGAACAGGGCCCTCATGGAGATCGCCCCGAGACTGGAAGAGTCCCGGGACGATCTCGGCGGGAAGAGCGCCTTCGCCGTTCAGCCGCCTACTTCAGCAGCTGGCGGGCCATGACCATGCGCTGGACCTGGTTGGTGCCCTCGTAGATCTGGGTGATCTTGGCGTCGCGCATCATCCGCTCGACCGGGAACTCGCTGGTGTAGCCGTACCCGCCGAGGAGCTGGACCGCGTCGGTGGTGATCTCCATGGCGGCGTCGGAGGCGGCGCACTTGGCGGCGCTGGAGAAGAAGGTGAGGTCGGCCTGGGGCTCGCCGTGCATGGCCAGGTCGGACTTGGCGGCGGCGGCGTAGGTGAGCTGGCGGGCGGCCTCGAGCTTCATCGCCATGTCGGCGAGCATGAACTGCACGCCCTGGAACTCGGCGATTGCCTTGCCGAACTGCTTGCGCTCCTTGACGTAGCCGACCGCGTAGTCGAGCGCGCCCTGGGCGATGCCGAGCGCCTGGGCCGCGATCGTGATGCGGGTGTGGTCCAGGGTGGCCAGCGCGGTCTTGAAGCCGGTGCCGGGGGCTCCGATCATCCGGGACGCCGGGATGCGGACGTCCTCCATGATGACCTGCCGGGTCGGGGAGCCCTTGATGCCGAGCTTCTTCTCCTTCGGCCCGAAGCTGACGCCCTCGTCGCCCTTCTCCACGACGAACGCGGAGATGCCGCGCGCACCGGCGCCGGGCTCGGTCACGGCCATGACCGTGTAGTACTCCGACACCCCGGCGTTGGTGATCCACATCTTGGCGCCGTTGAGCACGTAGTGGTCGCCGTCGGCCACCGCGCGGGTCTTCATCGCGGCGGCGTCGCTGCCCGCCTCGGCCTCGGACAGGGCGTAGGAGAACATCGCCTCGCCCCGCGCGACCGGCGCGAGGTAGCGCTGCTTGAGCTCCTCGGAGGCCGACAGCAGCAGCGGCACGGTGCCGAGCTTGTTGACGGCGGGGATCAGCGAGGACGACGCGCAGGCGCGCGCCACCTCCTCGATGACGATCACGGTGGCGAGCGCGTCGGCGCCGGCGCCGCCGTACTCCTCGGGCACGTGTACGGCGTGCAGGTCGGCGGCGGCGAGCGCCTTGTAGGAGTCCCAGGGGAACTCGCCCGTCTCGTCGGCCTCTGCGGCCCGAGGGGCGATCTTCTCGTCGGCGAGGGCACGGACGGTCTCCCGGAGCATCTGGTGCTCCTCGGGCAGCGCGTAGAGAGGGAAGCTCATGGGAAAATACTAGGACGTCCAACAAAGTGGGCACCGACCAGCGGCCTGTGATGTGCGCCGCTACCCCGCGCAGGTCGGGGCGGCAAAGTTCCGGTCAAGGATGCCGATACCCTGTGCGGGTCGGATTGGGCAGAACCGAAAGGATCCACCGTGGCCTATCGCCTGACCGTGCTGGGGACCGGATACCTGGGTGCCACGCACGCGGCGTGCATGGCCGAGCTCGGCTTCGAGGTGCTCGGTCTGGACGTCGACGCCGCCAAGGTCGCCAGCCTCCAGGCGGGGAACCTGCCCATCCACGAGCCCGGTCTGGAGGAGATCCTCCGCCGCAACCTCGCGAACGGCCGCCTGCGCTTCACCTCCTCCTACGCCGAGGCCGCGGACTTCGGCGACGTGCACTTCGTATGCGTCGGCACCCCGCAGAAGAAGGGCGAGTACGCCGCGGACGTCTCCTACCTCGACGCCGTGATCGAGTCGCTCGCCCCGCACCTGAAGCGCGAGTGCCTGGTCGTGGGCAAGTCCACGGTGCCGGTCGGCACCGCTCAGCGCCTGTCCGACAAGCTGACGCGGCTCGCCCCCGCGGGCGAGGCGGCCGAGCTGGCCTGGAACCCGGAGTTCCTGCGCGAGGGCTTCGCCGTGAAGGACACCCTGCACCCGGACCGGATCGTGCTCGGCGTGCACTCGGAGAAGCCCGAGAAGATCATGCGCGAGGTCTACGCCTCCATGCTGGAGCACGGGACCCCGCTGGTGATCACCGACTATCCGACCGCGGAGCTGGTCAAGGTCGCCGCCAACGCCTTCCTGGCCACCAAGATCTCCTTCATCAACGCCATGGCCGAGGTCTGCGAGGCCGCGCACGCCGACGTCAAGCAGCTCTCGCTGGCGCTCTCCTACGACGAGCGCATCGGCGGCCGGTTCCTCAACCCGGGCCTGGGCTTCGGCGGCGGCTGCCTGCCCAAGGACATCCGCGCCTTCATGGCCCGCGCCGGGGAGCTGGGCGCCGACCAGGCGCTGACCTTCCTGCGCGAGGTGGACGCGATCAACATGCGCCGCCGGGCCCGCATGGTCGACCTCGCCCGCGAGCTGGCCGGAGGCTCCTTCCGCGGCTGCACGATGGCCGTGCTGGGGGCGGCGTTCAAACCCAACTCCGACGACATCCGCGACTCCCCCGCCCTCGACGTCGCCGTGAAGATCGCCCAGCAGGGCGGCAAGGTCACCGTCTACGACCCCGTCGCGCAGGAGAACGCCCGCCGCGCCCACCCTGAGCTCTCCTACGGCGCCTCCGCCCTGGACGCCGCACGCGACGCCCACGTGGTGCTGCTGCTGACCGAGTGGCAGGAGTTCGTCGACCTCGACCCCGAGGAGCTGGGTTCCGTCGTCGCCTCCCGGAAGATCGTGGACGGCCGCAACGCCCTGGACGCCGAGACCTGGCGCGCCGCCGGCTGGCACTACCGCGCCCTCGGCCGCCCCTGACCTCGCCCGTCCCCGGCCCGCTTTTCCGCCCTCGCCCTTCAGCCCCCACGAGGGAGGACCCCGCGTGTTCGTCCTGGAACTGACCTACCTCGTCCCCGCCGAGGAGGCCGACGCCCTGCTCGAGGCGCACGTCGCCTGGCTGGACCGGCAGTACGCGGCCGGGTTCTTCCTGGCCTCGGGCCGCAAGGTGCCGCGGGACGGCGGGATCATCCTCGCCACGGGCCTCGACCGGGCCGGGGCGGAGGCGCTGGTCGCGTCGGACCCGTTCGTCACGGCCCGGATCTGCGCCTACCGCGTCACCGAGTTCACCGCCTCCAGGACCGCCCCCGCCCTGGAGCCGTACCGCCGGCCGCCCGCCTGACGGCACCCGGACGGGAGATCACCGGGTAGGACGCGGCGAGGAGACGGGTGCCGTCCTACTTTCCCACCCCGGGCCCGTACCACTGGAGCGCCTGGCCGGTGACCGCCGCGATGCGGTCGAAGTCGTGATCGCGGTGCAGCAAGGTGAGCCCACGCAGCTCTGCCGTCGCCGCCACCACCAGATCGACCGGTCCGGCGCCGCGATGCCATCCCTGCGCCGTGAGCATGCCCTGGACCTGCCACGCGCGGTCGTAGACACGATCGTCGACGGGCACCCATCCGAACAACTGCCGCATGTCCTCGATCCCACGTTCGCGGTCCGCCTGCGATCGCGCGCTGTAGAAGAACTCGAGCTCGGTGATCGGGCATACGGCGACCAGTCCCGCCGCGACGGCCTGGTCCCAGCCGTAGGTCTCGGCCTCCTTCCGCATGAGACCGGCCAGCGCGCTGGTGTCGATGAGGAACTGCGCGGGACTCACCGCCGGTAGTTCCCCTTCTCCTCGAAGAGCTCCAGGTCGAAGCCGCCCTCGGCCGCGGCGCCGCGCAGCCGTGCCAGCGCCAGCGCGCGACGCCGGTTCTCCAGCACCTCGCGCAGAGCACTGTTGACCGTCTCCTTCTTCGTGCTGGTCCCCAGCGCCTTCGCCACCTCGGCCACCAGCTCGTCATCCAGATCGATCATCGTTCGGCTCACGGCACCCCTCCAGGCATATTGCAATGTGTCAAATGTACATCGGAATATGCCTATGCGGCGCGGCCTTTCCCCGGGAACCCCCGCAGTGATCCGAGTACGCCGGATCCCCCGCAAGGGAGCGGAGAAGCCGTTCCGCGGTCAGCCTCCGAGCCGGGCGGCCTCCTCGCGGAGCCGGGCGCCCTTGGCGTGGGCCTGATCCCGCAGGTCCGCCTGGAAGCGCTCCATCTTCGCGCGCAGCTCCGCGTCCGCCGCCGCGAGGATCCGTACGGCCAGCAGCCCCGCGTTGCGCGCGCCGCCGATGGCCACGGTGGCGACCGGGACGCCCGCGGGCATCTGGACGATCGAGAGCAGGGAGTCCATGCCGTCGAGGTACTTCAGCGGGACGGGGACGCCGATCACCGGGAGCGGGGTCACCGCGGCGAGCATGCCGGGCAGGTGAGCGGCTCCCCCGGCCCCGGCGATGATCACCTTCAGGCCGCGCTCCGCCGCCCGGGCGCCGTAGGCGATCATCTCGTCGGGCATGCGGTGCGCCGAGACGACATCGGCCTCGAACGCCACCCCGAATTCGGCGAGCGCCTCGGCGGCGAGCCGCATCACCGGCCAGTCGGAGTCGCTGCCCATCACGACGCCGACGGCCGGAACGGCCGCGCCGTCCTGTGCGGTGCTCACGTGTAGGTCCCTTCGCAGAGGTAGACGGCGGCGTGCCGGGCGCGGGCGCGGACCTCGTCGAGGTCGGTGCCCAGGGCGGTGACGTGCCCGATCTTGCGGCCGGGCCGTACCTCCTTACCGTAGAAGTGGACCTTGATGCCGGGGTCGTGGGCCATGACGTGCTCGTAGCGGGAGAAGACGTCCGGGTCCTCGCCGCCCAGCAGGTTGGCCATCACCACGACCGGCGCGGTCAGCGCGGGCGAGCCGAGCGGGAGGTCGAGCACGGCGCGCAGGTGCTGCTCGAACTGGGAGGTGCGGGCTCCCTCGATGGTCCAGTGGCCGCTGTTGTGCGGGCGCATGGCCAGCTCGTTGACCACGAGCCCGGAGGCGGTGGCGAACATCTCCACGGCCAGCAGCCCGGTGACGCCGAGGTCCTTGGCGATCTCCAGGGCGATCCGCTGGGCGACCGCGGCCACCTCCGGGTCGAGGCCGGGCGCGGGCGCGAGCACCTCCACGCAGATGCCGTCGCGCTGCACGGTCTCCACCACCGGGTAACTGACGCCCTGCCCGTGCGGGGAGCGGGCGACCAGCACGGCCAGTTCCCGCTCGAACGGCACGAACGCCTCGACCAGCAGCGGCACCCCGCTCGCCAGGACCTCCGCGGCGTCGGCGGCCGACCGGCAGATCCAGACGCCGCGGCCGTCGTAGCCGCCGCGCACGGCCTTGAGCACGACGGGCCAGCCGTGCTCCGCGGCGAACCCCTCCACGTCCGCGGCGGTGGCGACGCGCCGCCAGGCCGGGCACGGGGCGCCGATCGCGGTCAGCCGCTCGCGCATGACGGCCTTGTCCTGGGCGTGCACGAGCGCCTCCGCCCCGGGGTGCACGGCGAAGCCGTCCGCCCGGAGCGCCTCGATGTGCTCGGTGGGCACGTGCTCGTGGTCGAAGGTGAGCGCGTCGCACCCCTTGGCGAAGTCACGCAGGTCGGACAGGTCGCGGTGGTCACCGAGTCGTACGTCGGCGACCACCCGGGCCGCGCTCTCGTCCCGGGAGCCGGCCAGCACACGGAGCTCCACGCCCAGGGCGATGGCCGCCTGCTGGGTCATCCGGGCCAGCTGGCCCGCTCCGATCATGCCGACGACGGGCCCGTGGGGACCGGTCAAGGAAGGGCTGCTCACGTCCGCCGAGCTTACCGGCCCCCGGTACACCGGCAGGCACGGGCGGGCACGGGTCGGTCCGGCTTCACGCCGGTACACGCGGCTTCACACCGGTTCGCGATGGTTCGCACGGTCGCGTCGGTTCCCTCGGCGGAGAACAGCCGCAGTCCCTATTCTCGACTCTGCGGATTCATCCGTCTTCACATGACATTTGTGGAAACGTTCTTTGGGTAAGGGGATGTCCGTCCGGCAGACCACCGGACGGGGCCCCTGGGGCTCCCGGTAGCCTGAGGGAAGTGCCCGAGGTCTCGCCGCGCGGCGGAGCCGCAGCCGACCCGAGAAAGGATCGTGCAGGAAACGTGCGGTTTCTCAGACACGCCTACGAGCGGTTCGCCGAACTGGTGCACGAGCTCGCGAAATTCGGGACCGTGGGCGCCTTCGCCTTCCTGATCGACGTCGGCGGCCTCAACCTGCTCCAGTACGGCCTGGACTGGGGCGTCCAGACCTCCAAGGTCGTCGCCACCTCGGTCGCCACCACCTTCGCCTACTTCGGCAACCGCTACTGGACCTACCGCCACCGGGAGCAGAGCGGGCTGACCCGCGAGTACTTCCTGTTCTTCCTGCTCAACGGCGTCGCCCTGCTGATCGGCCTGCTCATCCTCGGCTTCACCAGCCACACCCTCGGGCTGAACGACCCGCTGAGCATCAACGTCGCCAACCTCATCGGCATCGGCCTGGGCACGATGTTCCGCTTCTTCTCCTACAAGAAGTGGGTCTTCCTGGCCGCCACCGAGGACCTCGACACCCCGCGCGAGCTGCCCGAGCCCGAGAACACCCGGACCCGCGAGACCCGCTGAGCCGGAGCCCGCACCAGGATCACGCGGGCCCGCTGACCACCCGGTTCCTCCCCGGGTCGCCGACCGGGCGCAGGAAGATCGCGAAGGCCGCCGGGCGGGGCCGTACCAGCTCCAGGCGGCCGCCGTCGGCGGCGGCCAGCGCGCGGGCCAGGGTCAGCCCGAGACCGGTGCCCCCGGCCCCGCTCATGTTCCGCTCGAAGACGCGGGGCGCGAGGTCGTCGGTGATGCCGGGTCCCTGGTCCGCGACCTCGATCACGATGGACTTGCCGGTGTTGCTGGTGGTCACGGTCACCGGGCCGCCGCCGTGCCGCAGGGAGTTCTCCATCAGCGTGGAGACCACCTGGCTGATGCCGCCGCTGGTGCCCAGGGCCCGCAGGCCGCGCGTGCCGGACAGCACCAGCTTGCGGCCGTCCCGGCGGAAGGCCGGTCCCCACTCGATGAACTGCTGGTCCAGCAGGGCGTCGAGGTCGACCACCGCGGTCTGGGCGTGGCGCTGCCGCCGGGCGGCGGCGAGCAGCTCGTCGATGACCGCGGTGAGCCGCTCGGCCTGCACGATCGCCGCCTCGCCCTCCTCCTTGACGACGCTGGGGTCGTCCGCGGCCGCCACGATCTCCTCCAGCCGCATCGTCAGGCCGGTGAGCGGCGTCCGGAGCTGGTGGGAGGCGTCGGTCGCGAACTCCCGCTCCCTGGCCAGCAGGTCGGCGATGCGGGTCGCGCTGCGGTCCAGCACCTCGGCCACCCGGTCGAGCTCCTGGATCCCGTAGCGGTGCTTGCTCGGCCGGGCCTCGCCGGAGCCGAGCCGTTCGGCGATCATCGCCAGGTCCCGGAGCGGGAGCGTCAGGCGGCGCGACTGCACCACCGCCAGCCCCACCGCCACCGCCATGGCGGCCGCCGCGAGCGCCAGGATGAGCAGGAGCCAGGCGCGGACCTGCTGCTCGACCTGGGTCTTGTCCCGGCTGACCGAGACGTAGACCCCGCTCTCCGACTGGGCGTCCGCGCTCATCTTGCGGTTCTCGGGAGGCTCCGCGCCCACCGTGGTCACCTGAGGAGGAGTCCCCCGGGCGTAGATCTGGACGTAGCGCTCGGGATACTTCCTCCCCAGCTGCTCGCGGGTGATGGGCTGCTCCTGGATCCGGGCGTACTCCACCTCGTTGAGCAGGCTCTTCGCCTCCCCCGACAGCTCCTGGATGGCCTCCTCCTGGATCAGGCGGTTGACCGCCACCCCCAGGGGGATACCGAGCAGGAGCACCGCGATGACCGCGACGAGCAGGGTCGAGGAGAGCAGGCGGCGGCGCATTCCCTACTCGCGTTCGAACCGGAAGCCGACCCCTCGAACCGTCGTGATGTAGCGCGGCTTGGCCGCGTCGTCGCCGAGCTTGCGGCGCAGCCAGGAGATGTGCATGTCCAGGGTCTTGGTGGAGCCCCACCAGTTGGTGTCCCACACCTCGCGCATGATCTGCTCGCGGGTGACCACCTTGCCGGCGTCGCGGACCAGCACCCGCAGGAGGTCGAACTCCTTGGTCGTCAGGTGCAGCTCCTTGTCGCCCATCCACGCGCGGCGGGAGTCGGCGTCGATGCGCACGCCCTGGACCACGGGCGTCTCGGAGGTGCCGCGCCGCAGCAGGGCCCGGACCCGGGCCAGCAGTTCGGCGAGGCGGAACGGTTTGGTGACGTAGTCGTCGGCCCCGGCATCGAGGCCCACCACCGTGTCCACCTCGTCCACGCGGGCGGTGAGGATGAGCACGGGCGTGCCGTGCCCTTCGGCGCGGATGCGCCGGGCCACTTCGAGGCCGTCCATCTCAGGCAGGCCGAGGTCAAGAACGATCAGGTCGATGCCACCCGATAGAGCTCGCTCCAGGGCCTGCGGGCCGTCGGGGCTCACCTCCACCTGATAGCCCTCGCGGCGCAGCGCACGCGCCAGTGGCTCGGAGATCGAGGTGTCATCCTCGGCGAGAAGTACGCAGGTCATGTTGAGGATCGTAGGACCTTAGGCGATCGTTTCCCGGGCATAGCGCGCGGTTTGACTCGCCGTTGACCTATCTATTGACCTGGGCAAACACTGATAAATCCCGGACAGACCACCCGCAGCGCGGCATGGAGCGGGGGTACGGCCCCGCCCGGGGGTGCCGTCGCGGGGGGTGGGGCCCGGGAAAGCCGCGCGGACTCCGGGGACAAAAGAGAACACGCCCGACCTGAGTGACCTTGACGGGCGTGTTCCGGCGATTCGCCTCAGGAGGCCGACGGCGGCTCCGCGTAGCGGGCCAGGTAGAGCTGCTCGCCGAGGCTGTCGATCAGCGACAGCTCGGTCTCCAGGTAGTCGATGTGGTGCTCCTCGTCCTGGAGGATCTCCTCGAAGAGCCGGGCCGAGGTGATGTCGCCCTTCTCCCGCATCAGGGCGATCCCCGGCTTGAGCCGCTGGACGACCGAGAGCTCGATGTCGAGGTCGGCGCGGAGCTGCTCGGCGACGGTCTGGCCGATGTGCAGCGTGCCCAGCCGCTGGTAGTTGGGCAGGCCTTCGAGGAAGAGGATGCGGTCGGTCAGCTTCTCCGCGTGGCGCATCTCGTCGATTGACTCTTCGCGGGTGTACTTCGCGAGCTTGGTGTATCCCCAGTTCTCCTGCATCTTGGCGTGCAGGAAGTACTGGTTGATGGCAGTCAGCTCGGCCGTGAGCTGCTCGTTGAGAAGTTCGATTATCTGCTTGTCGCCCTGCATGGCGGGCTCCTCGTGCTATGCGGTCGGCATCAGGTCTTCAGACCGTTTCAGGATCGCACAGATCCTCCGGACGCAAGAAGCGCAGTCCCCTCCCGCGCCGGTGGTGTCGCGGATCTGCCTGGCGCTCCTGGCGCCGGCGGCGATGCAGTCGTGCACCTCGTTCTCCGTGACCGCACGGCAGACGCATACGTACATGGCGGGTGAGACACCTCTCGGGAAGACGGCCGCATAGGTAAGGCATGCCTAAGGTAGCTCACTTTGGTTAGGCTTGCCTACCTAGCGATGGATAGATTTTTCTACCCCTTCATGCCGAGAAGGCGTGGATCATCCGTTCCACGCCTTCTTGGGGCAGACCATCCCTTTCCGTGAGGGTCCGGCGGCTCGCGGCCGCCGTCAGCGCTTCAGCCACTCCTCCAGATGCGGGGCCTCCGCGCCGATCGTCGTGGAGTCGCCGTGCCCGGTGTGCACGACCGTGCGCTCCGGCAGCGTCAGCAGCCGCCCCCGGATCGAGTCGATGATCGTCTCGAAGGAGGAGAAGGACCGCCCGGTCGCGCCGGGACCGCCCTGGAACAGGGTGTCGCCGGTGAAGACCGCGCCCACGTCCGGCGCGTGCAGGCAGACCGCGCCCGGCGCGTGGCCCGGCGTGTGCAGCACGGTCAGCTCCACCCCACCCGCCGTCAGCACCTGGCCGTCGGCCAGCGGCGTGTACGGCGTGCCGGGATGGACCATCTCCCACAGCACCTGGTCGGCCGGGTGCAGCAGAATCGGCGCGTCCACCCGGGCGGCGAGCTCGACGGCGGCGTTGACGTGGTCGTTGTGCGCGTGCGTGCACACGATCGCCGTCACCGACCGGCCGCCGACCCGCTCGGCGATGGCGCCGGCGTCGTGGGCTGCGTCGATGACGACGACCTCCTCGGCGGAACCGACCAGCCAGACGTTGTTGTCCACGTCCCAGGTCCCGCCGTCGAGGCTGAAGGTCCCGGAGGTGACGACCCTGTCGATCACAGGACCACCACCGAGCGCAGGACCTCGCCGCGGTGCATCTTGGCGAAGGCGGCCTCGACGTCGCCGAGCCCGATCGTCTCGGTGACGAACCCCTCCAGGTTCAGCCGCCCCTGCAGGTACAGGTCGATGAGCATGGGGAAGTCGCGGCTGGGCAGGCAGTCGCCGTACCAGCTCGACTTCAGCGCGCCGCCGCGCCCGAAGACGTCCAGCAGCGGCAGCTCCAGCGTCATCTCCGGGGTGGGCACCCCGACCAGGACCACCGTCCCGGCCAGGTCGCGGGCGTAGAAGGCCTGCTGGTAGGTCTCCGGCCGGCCGACCGCCTCGATCACCACGTCCGCGCCGAACCCGCCGGTCAGCTCCCGGATCGCCTCCACCGCGTCGGTCTGGCGCGAGTTCACCGTGTGGGTCGCGCCGAAGCCCTTGGCCCATTCCAGCTTGCGGTCGTCGACGTCCACCGCGATGATCCTCGCCGCGCCCGCCAGGGAGGCGCCCAGCACGGCCGCGCTCCCCACGCCGCCGCAGCCGATCACGGCCACGCTGTCACCGCGGGTCACCCCGCCGGTGTTGATCGCCGCGCCGATGCCCGCCATCACCCCGCAGCCGAGCAGGCCCGCCACCGCCGGGGCCGCCGCCGGGTCCACCTTGGTGCACTGCCCGGCCGCCACCAGCGTCTTCTCCGCGAACGCGCCGATGCCCAGGGCCGGGCTCAGCTCGGTGCCGTCCTCCAAGGTCATCTTCTGGGTGGCGTTGTGGGTGGCGAAGCAGTACCACGGCCGGCCGCGCAGGCACGCCCGGCACTGACCGCAGACCGCCCGCCAGTTGAGGATCACGTGGTCACCGGGCTCCAGGCCGGTCACCCCCGCGCCGACCGCCTCGACCACGCCCGCGGCCTCGTGCCCGAGCAGGAACGGGAACTCGTCGTTGATCCCGCCCTCGCGGTAGTGCAGATCGGTGTGGCAGACCCCGCACGCCTGAACGTTCACCACCGCCTCACCGGGTCCGGGATCGGGCACCGTGACCGCCTCCAGTGAGACGTCCTGCCCCTTGCCACGCGCGACCACGCCCTGCACGGTGTACGGCATACGCACCTTGCCCTTCGAGTCTTGATCCCGGCTACCGGCGACAGCCTTTTTCATGGCCGGCCCCCGAGTCAATGCCTATCAGACCCGGTCCCGCGGCCCCCGTCCCCCGGGCCCTCCTCAGACGCGCCGCAGGACGTACGGCTGCACGACGCCGAGGCCCCGGGCGGGCCTGCGCCGGATGCGGCGCACCTCGATCCCGGCGGTCCCCTCCACCGCCCCGGCCAGGGCCTCGTCGACGACGACCGCGCCGGGGCGGGCGATCGCCGTCAGCCGCGCGGCCAGGTTGACCGTCGTCCCGAAGACGTCGCCCATCATGGGCAGCACCGGCCCGTAGGCCAGCCCCACCCGGACGTCGGGCCCCTCCCGCCGGACCGCCTCGCCGAGCTCCAGCGCGATCCGGGCGGCCGTGGCGGGCTCCGCCGCGGTGAACAGCACCTCGTCGCCGATGGTCTTGACCAGCCGCCCGCCGTGCGCGGCCACCACGTCGGCGGCCCGGGACTCGAAGCCCTCGACCAGCTCGGCCAGGCCGTACTCGTCCAGCTCGCGGGAGACCCGGGTGAAGGAGACCAGGTCGGCGAAGCCCACGGCGAGCGTCAGCCGGGTGGGCGGGGCCGGCTCCTCGGCCAGGTCGGTGATGGCGAGCAGCCGGGTGCCTGCGGCGGCCAGCTGGGCGCGCCAGACGTGGACCAGCACCCGCTCGAAATCGGGCAGCAGCTCCCGCGCGAGCTCCATCACCGCCGCCAGGTCGGCGTCGCCGGGCGGCCGGTCCGGGTCGAGCATGGCGCCGATCACGATCTCGGCCTGCCACTGCGCGAGCCTGGCGGTGGTCTGTCCCAGCGCCCGGGTCATCCGGATGACCGTGGGCTCGTCCAGCAGGCCGCTCTCCATCATCGCCCGGACCCGCGTGAGGATGGCCACGTCGGCGTCGGTGAAGGCCACCGCGTCGTCGGCGAGCGTGGCGAACCCCAGCGCCCGCCAGATCCGCTCGGTGAAGCTCTGCGGGATCCCGGAGATCTCGGCGACCTGGACCCTGGTGTACCGGGGCGGCGGGCCGACGAACAGACGCTCGATCTGCTCGGCCGTCGGACGGCCCGTCACCTCCGCCGCACCTCGTCGTCCGGCTCGCCGTCGGCGGCGTCGTCCAGCGCCTGGAACAGCTCGGCCCGCACCTCCTGGATGCGCGGGATGTCGCGGAGCGTGATGCGGCCCTGCTCGCCCGCCGACTCGACGTTGAGGGTGCCGCAGCCGAAGAGCCGCTCCCAGAGGGTCTGGTCCGCGCTGACCGTGTTGACCTTGCTCATCGGGATGTCGTCGTGCGACTTGCTCAGCACGCCCGTGCTGATCGTGAACCGGTGCGAGGTGAGCACGTACGAGGTGTTCCGCCACTGCAGGTACGGCACGAACGTCCACACGGTGAGCAGTCCGACGGCGACGACGGCCACGCCCACCCGCGCGTACCCCTCGTACGCGAAGGCGGGCATGAAGTACATCGCGGCACCGGAGGCGGCGGCGATGAGGAGCAGCGCCAGGAACGGGACGGCCAGGCACTTCCAGTGCGGGCGGAACGACCGGATGCGCCGCTCCCCCTCCGTCAGGTGGTGATCGGGGAGACCCATGGGACGAATCGTGGCACGACCTGAGGCTCGGCGTCAGGACTCCCGGGGGCGGACGTGCACGACGTCCCCCGCGCTGAGCGTGTGCTCCCGACCGTCCGACTCCACCACCAGGTGCCCGGCCTGGTCGACGCCGGTGGCCAGGCCGGTGAGCACCCGCTCCCCCGGCAGCTCCACCCTGACCTGCCTGCCGACCGTCGCGCTGACGCCCAGGTAGGCGGCCCGCAGCCCGCACGCGTCGGCGTCGCCGTCCGCCTCGGACCACTCGCGGTAGTGCGTCTCGACCTCCCGGAGCACCGCCCGGACGAGCGGGTCCCGGTCGGCGCAGGCGGCGTTCTCCAGGGCGAGCGAGGTGGCCGTCTCCACCGGGAGCTCGTCGGCGCGCAGGCTCACGTTGAGCCCGACGCCGACGACCACGGCGTCGCCGACCCGCTCGGCGAGCACGCCGGCGAGCTTGCGCTCCCCGATCAGCAGGTCGTTGGGCCACTTCAGACGGACGTCGACCTCCGCCACCCGGCGCACCGCCGACGCCGCGGCCAGGCCGACGAGCAGCGGGAGCCAGCCCTGGCGGGCCGGGGACGGGTCGGGCCGCAGCAGCATCGAGAACGTCAGGCCCGCGCGCGCGGCGCCGACCAGACCCGGCCGAGCCTGCCCCGCCCGGCCGCCTGCGACTCCGCGATGACCACGGCTCCCTGCCGGGCGCCGTCGCGGGGCGGCCTGCGCCAGGTCGGCGTTCGTCGAGCCGGTCCTGCCGACGACGGTGACGCCCGACCAGAGCCCGCCGGGACGGACGAGCGCGCGGGTGAGCGCCGCCTGCGAGAGGGGCGGGCGGTCGAGGTCGGTGAAGGGGGACGCCGGAGACGCCGGAGACGACGAGGACGCTGTCACCCCTCCATCTTCCCTCCCCGCGCGACCGCCCGGCGCCCGCCGGGAGCGGCGGGCGGGGGCGGCGGCGGGGGGACGCCGCGAACGTATATTGAGCCGACGGACGGGTCCCGCCCGCCCGCCGTACCGGCCGGAAGAGGGCGAAGAATGGAACGCATGAGGAACGGGCGCGTGAGGAGACGTCTCGACCCGCGCAACTGGGCGAGCTGGAAGCCCTTCGGGATCGGCGAGCGCAAGCCGAACAACTACCTGGAGCTGGTCAAGGCGTTCCGGTCGGTGAAGGGCAACCGCCGCTACGCCTGGCGGCTCCTCACCCAGGGGACCTGCGACGGGTGCGCGCTGGGGACCAAGGGCATGCGCGACTGGACCATGGACGAGGTCCACCTGTGCAACATCCGGCTCCGGCTGCTCAAGCTGAACACCATGCCCGCGCTCGACGTCTCGCTGCTGGCCGACGTCTCCGGCCTGGAGCGCAGGCGCAGCGCGGAGCTGCGCGACCTGGGGCGCCTGCCGTACCCGATGCTGCGGCGGGCGGGCGAGCCCGGTTTCACCCGGATCGGCTGGGACGAGGCGCTGGACCTGGCCGCGCCGCACCTGCGCGACGGATCCCGGTTCGGGGTCTACCTGACCAGCCGGGGCGTGCCGAACGAGAACTACTTCGCCGCGCAGAAGGCGGTGCGGGCGCTGGGCTCGAACTCGGTGGACAACGCGGCCCGGATCTGCCACTCGCCCTCGACCGTGGCGCTCAAGCAGTCGATCGGCGCGGCGGCCACCACCTGCTCCTACACCGACTGGATCGGCTCGGACCTGATCGTCTTCATCGGCTCCAACCCGTCGAACAACCAGCCGGTCGCGATGAAGTACCTCTACCACGCCAAGAAGGCCGGGACGAAGGTCGCGATGGTCAACGCCTACCGCGAGCCCGGCATGGACAAGTACTGGGTGCCGTCCAACGCCGAGTCCGCGCTCTTCGGCACGAAGATCACCGACCATTTCTTCGGGGTGAACGTCGGCGGCGACATCGGGTTCCTGAACGGCGTGCTCAAGCACCTGATCGAGACCGGCCGGGTGGACGAGGCCTGGGTGGCCGAGCACACGACCGGCTTCGAGGAGGTGCGCCAGGCCGTCGCCGGGCAGTCCTGGGAGGAGCTGGAGGCGCTGTCGGGCGCGACCCGGGAGCGGATGCGCGAGCTGGCCGGGCTGCTGGGCGAGGCGAGGTCGGCGGTGCTGGTCTGGTCGATGGGCATCACCCAGCACACCTACGGCGAGGACAATGTCCGGGCGATCGTGAACCTCGCGCTGGCCAGGGGCTTCGTCGGCCGCGACCACTGCGGGCTGATGCCGATCCGCGGCCACAGCGGCGTGCAGGGCGGCGCCGAGATGGGCGCCTACGCCACCGGCCTGCCCGGCGGCCTGCCCGTCACCGAGGAGAACGCCCGGCGCTTCGCCGATCTGTGGGGCTTCGAGGTGCCCACCGGGCCCGGCCTGACCGCGACCGACATGATCGACGCGGCCCACTCCGGCGAGCTGGACGCCCTCGTCTCCAGCGGCGGCAACTTCCTGGAGGTCCTCCCCGACCCGGCCTACTGCCGCGAGGCCCTGTCGCGCCTGCGGCTGCGCGTGCACGTCGACATCGTGCTCTCGTCGCAGATGCTCGTCCCCGCCGACGACGGCGACGTGCTGCTGCTGCCCGCCCAGACCCGCTACGAGATGGCCGGCGGCGTCACCGAGACCTCCACCGAGCGGCGGATCATCTTCTCCCCCGAGGTCGAGGGCCCCCGGATCGGCGAGGCCCGGCCCGAGTGGCAGATCTTCACCGAGCTGGCCGCCCGCGCCCGGCCGGAGCTGGCCGACCGGCTCCGCTACTCAGGCACCGCGGAGATCCGCGCGGACATCGAACGGGCCGTGCCGTTCTACGAGGGCATCGCCGGGCTGTCGGCGTTCGGGGACAACGTGCAGTACGGCGGGCGGCACCTGTGCCCCGGCGGCCGGTTCCCCACCCCCGACGGGCGGGGACGCTTCGCCCCCGTCTCCCTGCCGGCCCTGGAGCGCCCCGACGGGTCGTTCATGGTCGCCACCCGGCGCGGCAAGCAGTTCAACAGCATGGTCCACGAGCGGCGCGACGGCTTCAACGGCGCCACCCGCGAGGCCGTCCTGATCAGCGCCCACGACGCCGACCGGCTCGGCCTGGCCGACGGCGACGCGGTGGAGCTGCGCGCGGTCGCCGGGGAGCGGGCGTTCCGCGGCCGGGTGCTGCGGGCCCCGCTGATGCCCGGCAACCTGCAGATCCACTGGCCGGAGGGGAACGTCCTGCTGGACGCCTCCCGCCGCTCCCCCGACGCCCGCATTCCCGACTACAACGCCCTCGCCACGATCACGAAGCTGCCCTCGTGACCACCGGCGACGGTGTCGCCCGAGGCGGGCCGGATCCGTCTCCCGGCGGGACCGGCGCCCCGGGCGGAGGGCAGGAGCCGCAGGTGGACGAGGCCCGGCCGCCGGGGCCGACCACCCGGGTGCGGATCCGGGAGTTCTCCGGCGGAGCGGTGCGGGACCGGCGCGACGACCTGGCCACCGAGGAGCCGCTGGAGATCCGCTTGGCGGCGGGCGGCGAGCACCGTACCGTCGCCGTCACCATGCGCACCCCCGGCCACGACTTCGAGCTGGCCGCCGGGTTCCTGTACGGCGAGGGCGTCGTCCCCACCGGAGGATCCACTGAGGGATCCGCCGGGGAGCCCGGCGGCATCGCGTCGATCTCCTACTGCACCGACGCGGACGTGGCGCCCGAAGCGCGCCGCAACACGGTCACCGTACGGCTGCGCGGCGCGCGCCTGCCCGCGCTGCCGACGCTGGAGCGGCACTTCACGACCTCCAGCGCCTGCGGCGTCTGCGGCGCCGCCAGCCTCGACGCCCTGCACTCCCGGCACCCGGTCCCGGTGACCGAGCCCGGCCCGCTGCTGTCCCCGCGGACCCTGTACGGCCTGCCGGACGCGCTCCGGCGGGCCCAGGGCGTGTTCGGCAAGACCGGCGGCCTGCACGCGGCGGGGCTGTTCACCCCGGACGGCGCCCTGGTGGCGCTCCGCGAGGACGTGGGGCGGCACAACGCGGTGGACAAACTGGTCGGCCGGGCTCTGCTGGACGGCCGGCTGCCGCTGGCCGGGCAGGTGCTGATGGTGAGCGGCCGGACCAGCTACGAGATCCTGCAGAAGGCCCTGGCCGCGGGCGTGCCGGTGGTCTGCGCGGTCTCCGCGCCGTCCTCCCTGGCGGTGGACCTGGCCCGCGAGTTCGGCATCACGCTGGTCGGCTTCCTGCGCGGCGAGCGCTTCAACGTCTACTCCCGCCCGGACCGCGTCCGCGCTCCCGCGCCCGGCCGCTGATCCGCCCGGCTGCCCAGGCCGAGGACCGGTCTCCTCCCGCCGCCAAGGCGACTCTGAGAGAAGTACAGTTCTGATAACTGTACTTCTCACAGAAGGCGGACGGATGCGGAAGCCGGAGGACATGTTCGACCGCGACCGCGAGTGGGCGGCGCTGGTGAAATTCGCGACCGACGAGCAACCGGGGGCCACGCTGGGCGTCGTCTCGGGCCGCCGCCGCCAGGGCAAGAGCTTCCTGCTGGAGGCACTCTGCCAGGAGCTCGGCGGGTTCTACTTCTCGGCGCAGGAGGCGACCGACACCGAGTCCCTGACGCTCATCGGGGATGCCCTGACCAGGCATCTCAATCCGGTGATCCCGTTCACGCCGTCGAACTGGTCCATGGTGATCGACGTCCTGCTGCGGATCGGGCAGGACCGCCCGGTCCCCGTGGTGATCGACGAGTTCCCCTACCTCGCCCGCGCCAACCCGGCGCTGCCCTCGATCATCCAGAGCGCCTACGCTCCCCGCCGGGCCGAGCGCACATCCTCGAAGACGCGCCTGCTGCTGTGCGGCTCGGCCATGTCGTTCATGGGGAGGCTGCTCTCCGGCAACGCGCCGCTGCGCGGCCGGGCGTCGCTGGACCTGCCGGTCAACACCCTCGACTACCGGCTCGCCGCGCGGTTCTGGGAGCTGGACGACCCCCGGCTCGCCCTCATGGTCCACGCCGTCGTCGGCGGCACGCCCGCCTACCGCACCGAGATGATCCGTTACGACGCGCCCCGCGACACGGCCGACTTCGACGACTGGGTCGTCCGGGCCGTCCTGTCTCCGGGCAGCCCGATGTTCCTGGAGGCGCGCTACCTCCTCGCGGAAGAGCCCGATCTGCGGGACGGCGCCCTCTACCACTCGGTGCTGAGCGCCATCGCCGAAGGCAACAGCGGGCGGGGCGGGATCGCCGGGTACGTGGGCCGCAAGAGCAACGAGCTCTCCCATCCGCTGACCGTCCTGGAGGACGCCGGGCTCATCGAGCGCGAGACCGACGCCTTCCGCGGCAACCGCACCGACTTCCGGATCAAGGAGCCGCTGCTCGCCTTCTACCACGCGATGATGCGCCCCTTCTGGCCGCAGCTCCTGCGCGGCACCGCCACCGAGCAGATCTGGCAGCGCGTCCGGCAGCGGTTCACCGGGAACGTGCTCGGTCCGCACTTCGAGCGGGTGTGCCGGGAGTGGACGCTGTACTTCGCCGAGGAGCGCTTCGGCGGCTGGCCCGCCCAGGTGACCGCCGGGACCGTCAACGATCCGGCCGCCCGGACCACGCACGAGGTGGACGTCGCGGCCGTCGGCCACGCCGAGGACGGCATACCCCCGCTGCTCGCCATCGGAGAGGTCAAATGGGACGAGACGATGGGGCTCGGACACCTGGCGCGGCTTCGGGACATTCACGGGCTGATCCGCCGCAACGACAGATACGACAGCTCGCAGACCCGGCTGGTGTGCTATTCCGGGGCCGGATTCACCGAGGAACTCCTCCAGGCGAGGGACCGCGGAGAGGTCGACCTGGTCGGGCTCGACGACCTGTACGGCCCGGCCTGAGCCCGCCGCCGACCACATCGGCGGACCTTCGTAGTCACCACAGCGCAATCCGGCTGGATCGACGGTGGCCGCGGTTTCCCACGCTCACGAGAAGCGAAGAACTAGACTAAGTCTAGCTAACCCAGATCGACAGGAGGGGAACGTGGCAGGCGAGGCGGCCGAGCAGTTCAACATCCACGAGGCGAAGACCCAGCTCTCCAGGATCCTGGAGCGTGTGGAGCACGGCGAGGAGGTGGTCATCTCCCGAGCGGGCCGGCCCATCGCGAAGGTCGTACCGCTCAGGACATCCGTCCGCCGCCGTGGCCGGGGGTCCCTGCGGGGGACACTCGCCATGGCGGATGACTGGGACACACGACAGGTCAACGAGGGCATCGCCGGGGAGTTCGGGCTCTGACCATGCGGCTGCTGCTGGACACCCACGTGATCCTCTGGTGGCTCTCGGACGACGAGACGCTGTCCGGCGAGATCAAGGACCTGATCGACACGGAGAGCGACGTCTTCGTGAGCGCGGCCACCATCTGGGAGGTGGGCATCAAGCAGGCTCTCGGCAAGCTCGCGCCGGCGGATCTCCCGGAGAAGATCCTCGGCTGCGAGCTGCGCGAACTCGTGATCACGCCCACGCACGCCCTCACCGCGGCCCGGCTGCCGCCCCTGCACCGCGACCCCTTCGACCGCATGCTCATCGCGCAGGCGCGCTGCGAAGGACTGACACTGGTCACCCGGGACGAGGAGATCCAGAAATACGACGTCATGCTGCTCCGCGCCTGACCTTCACCGCGGCCTCGGCGCTCATCGGAGACGCCCTGGCCAGACGTGTCGATCCGGTGATCCTGTTCACGCCGTCGAACTGACCCATCGCGGGTCTCCTGCTGCGGATCGGCCAGGGGCGAACCCATGGCCGCACAGGGAGTGCAGGCAGAGCCCTAAATTCGCAGATTATCTACGAAATCACGAGTATAGTGACCACATACATGCGGGAAGAAGGAGTGCCGTGCTGATCCGCTTCGAGGTGGCCAACTTCCGTTCGGTGCTCGATCCCGTCGAGTTGTCGATGGTCGCCGTCGATCGGGATCGAGCTGAGGCACGTCCAGCACCCAATCTGGGCGAGAGCCTGCTGCCCGTCGCGGCCGTCTTCGGCCCCAACGCCTCGGGCAAGTCGAACGTCATCGCCGCACTAACCTGGCTGCGAAACGCCGTCCAGGATTCACTGCGCTTCTGGGACGACGGGATTCCCGTCGAGCCGTTCGCGTTCTCCGGAGGCGGAGACCGGCCCTCGGAGTTCACCATCGAGGCCGTCGTGTCAGGCGTGCGATTCGAATACGTCGTCGAACTCGACCGGCAAGCGGTCCGCTACGAAGCCTTGTTCCACTATCCGGAGAAGAAAAGGCGACGGATATTCGAGCGCGAGGGGAACGAACTCAAGCTCCAACGTGGTCTCGGCAGCTTATCGGGCACGCGCGAACTGCTGACGGCTCGCACACTCGCGCTGTCGATCGCCCGGCGATTCGAGGAGCCTCTCGTCTCCGACTTCGCGCATGGCCTGACCTCGACTCAGACACTCGGATTGATGTCACGCAGCAAGCGACCTTCGTATTACGGCTCCGCGCGTTCGACACTTCGCTGGTTCGAAGACGCTTCCGACGGCGACCAGCTGTCGTTGCCGGGATTCGAGGAGCTGGACAGATCCTTCCAAGCAGATCGGAACCAGGCCCTGGCTCTGCTGCGACTGGCCGATCTCGGCATCGACGACGTGATGATCGATGATCAGGAGATCCCCTACCTGGAAGGCACGCGAACACAGCGCAGAGTACGTCTGGTCCACCGGACGGCGCACGAAAGAGTACCGCTCGATTTCGCGGTGGAGTCAGAGGGCACGCGTACCTGGTTCCAGCTCATCGGACCGGTACTGGCCGCGCTCAGGTCCGGATCGCTGCTGCTCTTCGACGAACTGGATGCGAGCCTTCATCCGACCCTGTCCATGCAGCTGATCCGGCTCTTCCATGACCCGACGACGAACCCGGCAGGCGCACAGCTGGTCTTCACCTCCCATGACACGAGTCTGCTCAATCACCTCAACCGGGACGAGGTGTGGCTGACCGAGAAGACGGAGGAGGGCATGACCCGCCTCGGCGCACTGGCCGAATTCGCCGGCGAGCGGGTGAGAAGGTCCCAGAATCTGGAGAAGGCGTACCTGCACGGCCGGTTCGGCGCGTTACCGGATGTCGACCGTACCGAAATCCTCCGCGCACTCGGACTGATCGGCTGACTCGGATGGCAACGCGAAGAGGCAGGCCGAAAGGCCTCAGACGGAAGGTCGCCAACCGTCCAGAACGCAAGACCGTTGTGGTGTTCTGTGAAGGTGAAGCCTCCGAACCCGACTACGTAGGTGCTTTGAAACGGCTTCCGGAGGTCCGCGCCAACACCTCCGTCAGCATCGAGATCGATCCCGAGCAGGGCGTCCCGCTGACCCTGGTGAAACGTGCGATCGAGCGAATCCGCGACGACGAAGTCGATGAGTGCTGGTGCGTGTTCGACGTCGAATGGCCCCAGAACCACCCGAACCTGAGGCAAGCCGTACGACTGGCCGATGAGCATGGGATCCACCTGGCCGTCTCGAATCCCTGCTTCGAGCTGTGGCTGATCCTTCACTTCGAGGACCAGACTGCTTTCATGAACACCAGCGACGCCGAGCGCAGGAGTCGCAAACTCGACGACGTCCTGGAAAACGGATCGACGCCGATCAGTACATGCCGCGGCGGCAAGCGGCGTCACAACGTGCGGCTCTGCTGACCAAACGTCACGAACAGAACCAGAGCTCGTTCCCCGGCGACAATCCATCCTCCACAATGGGCGACCTGCTCAAAGCGATCGAGCCTTGAACGGGACCGGACAAGAGCCGCTGCCCCGTGACATCGCCATGGCAGGCGGGCGGCCGGGCGCGTACGGCCCTGTGGCGGGGCCGTACGGCGCGGCTCGGGTCAGCCGGTGTTCTGCAGGCCGGCGGCGACGCCGTTGACCGACAGGAGCAGGAGCGTCGACAGGCGGTCGCGCTCCTCGTCCGGCAGGTCGTCGGCGCGCAGCCGGGACAGGGCGCGCAGCTGCAGGTGCGAGAGCGCGTCCACGTACGGGTCGCGGAGCTGGACCGCGCGCGACAGCACCCGGCGGTTCTCCAGCAGGCGGGTGTGGCCGGTGACCTCCAGGACCAGGCGGCGGGTCAGGTCGTACTCGGTGAGGACCTGCTCCAGGAAGTCCTCCCGGCCGCCGAGGGCCAGGTAGCGGGAGGCGATGTCCCGGTCGGTCTTGGCCAGGGACATCTCCGCGTTGTCCAGCAGGGCGGCGAACAGCGGCCACTCGCGGTAGGCGGCGCGCAGCTCGTCCATGCCGGTCGCGGAGGCGACCGCCGCCAGGCCGCTGCCCAGGCCGTACCAACCGGGCAGGTTGACCCGGGTCTGCGCCCAGGCGAACACCCACGGGATGGCCCGCAGGTCGTCCAGCGACTTGGGGGCGCCCAGGCCGCGACGGGCCGGGCGGGAGCCCAGGCGCAGCGAGCCGATCTCCTCCAGCGGGCTGACCAGCGAGAACCACTCGGGGAAGCCGGGCGCCTCGGTGAGCGAGCGGTAGGCCTTCTCCGAGGCGGAGGCGACCTGCTGGGCCAGCGTGCGGAACCGTCCGGCGGCCTCGGCCGTGCGGGCCTCGACGGTCGGCGTGGAGGCCAGCAGCACCGCCGAGGTGACCTGCTCCAGGTGGCGGCGGGCGATGGCCTCGTGGCCGTACCGGGCGAAGATGACCTCGCCCTGCTCGGTGACCTTGAACCGGCCGCCGACCGAGCCGGGCGCCTGGGCGAGCACCGCCCGGTTGGCCGGGCCGCCGCCGCGGCCCAGGGCGCCGCCGCGGCCGTGGAAGAGCGTCAGCTTCACGTCGTGCTCCGCGGCCCAGGCGGCCAGCGCCTCCTGCGCCTCGTACAGCTTCAGGGTGGCGGCGGCCGGGCCGAGCTCCTTGGCGGAGTCGGAGTAGCCGAGCATGACCTCCAGCCGCCTGCCGCTCGCCGCGAGGCGGGCCTGGACGCCGGGGATCTCCAGCATCCCGGAGAGCACGGCGGGCGCAGCGGCCAGGTCGGCGCCGGACTCGAAGAGCGGCACCACGTCGAGCACCGGGGCGCGCTCGCCGAGCGCGTGCGCGGCCAGGTCGTAGACGGCGGCGATGTCGGCGGCCGAGCGGGTGAAGGAGACGACGTAGCGGGAGCAGGCGGTCACGCCGAACCGCTCCTGGATCCAGCCGATCGTCCGGACGGTGGCCAGGACCTCCTCGGTGCGCTCGGAGGTCTCGCCCTCGGCGATCTCGGCCAGCGCGGCGGCGTGGACCTGGGAGTGCTGGCGCACCTCCAGCTCGGCCAGGTGGAAGCCGAAGGTCTCCGCCTGCCAGATCAGGTGCTGCAGCTCGCCGTAGGCCTGCCGCCTGGCCCCGGCGGCCGCCAGGGAGTCCTGGGCGAGGCGCAGGTCGGCCAGGAACTCCTCCGGCGAGCGGTAGGCCAGGTCGAGGCCGCGCTGCCGGGTGGCGGCGATGCGGGCCGCGACGAACAGCAGCCACTGGCGGTGCGGCTCCCGCGGCGAGCGGGTGGCCATCTCCGAGACCAGCTCGGGGTGGTCGTGCTCGGCCTGGGTCAGCGCGGCCCGCAGCTCCGGCGAGGCCGGGGTGTACTCGGCGGTCACGGTGAGGGTCCGGCCGATCCGCGAGGTGGCGTTCTCCAGCGCGATCAGCACGTGCTCGGCCTGGATGAGCACGGCGTCGCGGGTGACCTTGGCGGTGACGTTGGGGTTGCCGTCGCGGTCGCCGCCGATCCAGCTGCCGTAGCGGATGAAGGGCCGGGCCAGCGGCTCGCGGGTGCCGCTGCCCTCGCCGAGCGCGGCGTCCATCGTCCGGTAGACCTGCGGGACCATCCGGAACAGCGTCTCGTCGAAGGCCGCCATGGCGGTGCGGACCTCGTCCAGCGGGTCGAGCTTGGTGTGCCGGAGCTGGGCGGTCCGCCAGAGCAGGTCGATCTCCTCCAGCAGCCGCCGCCGCGTCTCGGCGCGCTCGGCCGCGCCCGCTCGGGGCTGTTGTAGGCGGCGAGCTGGGCGCTGATCCGCTGGATCGCGGTGACCACCGCGCGCCTGCGCGCCTCGGTGGGGTGCGCGGTCAGCACCGGGTGCAGCCGCAGGTCGCCGACCAGCTCGGCGACGCGCTCGCCGCCGAGCTCCTGGACGGCCTGGGCCAGCGACTCGGGCAGCGGCTCCTCACCGGTGTCGCGGACGCGGAGCGTGCGGATGCGGAAGTGCTCCTCGGCCAGGTTCGCCAGGTGGAAGTAGCAGGTGAAGGCGCGGGCGATCTTGACCGCCCGGCTGACCGGCCATCCGGCGACCATCGAGGTGATCTCGTCGACGGAGATCTTCCCGCGGCGGGCCGCGATGACGGCTTTGCGGAGGCGTTCGACATCGGCGAGCAGGTCGTCGCCGCCGTGCTCGGCGATGACCTGGCCCAGCAGCCCGCCGAGCAGCCGCACGTCCGCGCGGAGCTCGTCGGGCATCTCGGTGACAGCGGAAGAACGTTCTGCCTGGTTGGGCGCGCTGGCGGACATGCCTGCCAGGGTATCGAGTCCGTTTTCCCCCGCGGCGACCGGTCTCACCTATTGGACTAGACCAATCGCAGGCCGCTCAGGCGGGCTGCGAGATCGAGGCCAGGATCTCCGGATACCGGGCGAAGCCGAGGTTCCCGGCGATCCTGCGGCCGACCGCGGCGATCAGCACGCCGTACGGCACGGCGACCGCGCAGACCCAGGTCGCGCCGAGCAGCACGGGCAGCGCGACGGGCAGCGCGAGCAGGGCGGTGCCGATCATCGTGCCGAACGAGCCCGCGAAGGCGATGCCGCCCTGGCCCGGGGCCGCGCCGGTGAAGGCGTTGAGCCGCTCCGGCACCGTGTACGGCATCAGCACGCTGCTCAGCGCGCCCACGCCCAGCCCCACCCCCAGCACGCCCCAGGCGGTGAGCGTCGCGGGCACCGCCCAGAGCGGGTTCCCGGCCAGGAATCCCGCGACCACGGCCAGCACGGTGAGCGCGGGGACCGCGATCACGGCCACGGCCAGGTGCCGCCCGGCGAGGTCGGTCCGCCAGTCCCGGGCGGTGCCGTACACCATGGAGTTCATCCACAGCGAGCGGCCGTCGATGCCGAAGGAGTTGCACGACTGCAGGCCGATCATCAGCGCGCCCAGGCAGGCGGGGCCGATGGCGAGCGCCGGGCCGGGGGTCGCGCCCTCGCTGCCGTTGTTGAGGGAGAAGGCCATCACGCCGGTGACCGCGAGGGCGGCGAACCAGCCGACCCGGCCGCGGGGGTCGCGGCGGGCGTACCGGAGCTCCTTGGTGGCGACCGCGGCGAGCGGGCCGTCGGGCAGGAAGCGGGCCAGCAGGCCGCGGGAGTTGCGGACGGAGGCCCCCTCGGTGGAGGCGTCCGTGGTGACCATGGCCCGGCGCAGGGCCGCGATCCACAGGAAGCCGAGCCCGGCGGCCAGGAGGGCGAGGAAGACCACCTCGGCCAGGGCCGCGGGCCCGCCGTCGGCGACGGCGTGCGCGGCCATGCCCGGCGGGGTCCAGCGCAGCACCGAGGCGATCTGGTGCAGCATCGCCTGCGGGTCTCCGGCGAAGCCCTGGTTGAGCAGGAGGTTGGGCAGCTGGGCGGCCAGGATGAAGAAGATCACCGAGACCGCGAGCACGTCCCGGCCGCGGCGGGTGCGCAGCAGGCCGGAGAGCGAGGTGGTGACCAGCCGGGAGGTGACGATGCACAGGGCGAACTGGAGCAGCACGGCCACCGTGCCGAGCAGCACGCCGCCGGCGCCCGCCGCCAGGCCGGCGATCGCGCCGAACGTGGCGAACAGCGTGGCGGCGGGCCAGACGCCGGTGACCGAGGCGGTGAACATGCCGGCCGCCAGCCGGCCCGTGCCGAGCGGGAAGAGCGCGAGGCGGGACGGGTCGAGCGTGTCGTCCAGGCCGAAGGCGAGCAGCGGGACGACCACCCAGCCGACCAGGAGCATGGTGAACAGCACGGTCACCACGTCGGCGGCGACCTGCGGGGACGCCGAGCGGAGCATGGCCATGGCGGAGAAGCCCAGGGCCGCGACGACGAGCGCGGCCAGCAGGGTGAAGATGAAGCCGAGCAGCCGGGTGGTGTCGCCGCGCAGGTTCCCGGCGATCAGCCTGAGCTTGAGCCGGGCGAACACCGCGGGCCCCACGGGGACGGCGCCCGCGCCCGCGGCCGCGTCGGAGCCCGGACCTCCCGCGCCCGGACCCGCGG
>NZ_CDRNDK010000022.1:0-33424 GCF_977012225.1 Planomonospora algeriensis
AGCCCGCCGGCGGCGGCGGCCGCGGCGGCGATCTCCGGCGCCGCGTGCCAGGCGCGGTGTCCCAGGTAGACCACGATGCTGTCGCGGCGCGGGTACAGGCGGCGGGCGGAGAGCACCTTGGCGTTGTAGGGGAGCCCCAGCCCTTCCAGCCGTTCGAGCACGGCGCCCCACAGGGCGGGGGCGGCCTCGGCGCTCCCGGCGCCCAGGTAGACCCGCAGCCGTGCGCCCTCTTCCAGGCCGTGCCCGGCCGAGCCGCTCACCAGCAGGAAGCCCGGTGAGATCGCCGCCTGCACGGCCGGCAGGCTGACCCGGCGCGCCGGCCCGGCGGGGGTGGCGACCTCCTCGCCGAGGCGGGACTCGGGGATCCGCACGCGCACCCGGTTCAGCCGGACCACGCCCGGCGTTCCGGGCTCGGCCAGGGCCAGGGCGGGGCAGTCGTCGTGCGGGACCGCGGCACGCAGCAGGCGTTCGAAGTCCGGGTCGCGCAGCGACTTGTGCCGCCGTCCCGCCGCGGGGTCACGGCCCGCGTGGAAGGCGTCGTACAGCGCGTCGGCCAGCGCGCCGCGCAGCGCCTTGGGCCCGTCGGCGGTGACCTCGCGGTCGTCGACCGTGGCGGAGGCGAGGTCCGGGTGGATGCGCACCCGGTCCAGCGATCGCTTCATCATCTCTCCCCCAGGCCCAGCGTGCCGGTGAGGTCGGCGGGACGGAGCAGGGCCGTACGGCCGACGCCGGCCACCGCGCGTTCCAGGGCGGTCAGCCGGCCGCGCCGGCGGGCCGCGGCGATGACCCTGTCGATCAGGTGCCAGCCGGCGAAGGCCGCCGCCCGGACTGCCAGCTCGCGGTCGTCGCGCGCCGCGGGGCGGGCGTCGAGGTAGCCGGTCCAGAACGCCTCGACGTAGGGGCGCAGGGTCTCGAAGCGGCGGGCGCCGCCGGCGACGACCTCGCGGTCGCTCATGCCGTCCTCGGGACCGGCCATGCCGAGCACGCCCCGGTGGAGCCACTCCCCGGCGAAGGCGCCCACATCCCGTGCGGCGTCGGCGAGCCGGGCCTCCTCCCAGTCGGTCAGGTACAGCGTCCCCTCGTGGTGGAGGAACTGGTCGAGTCGCAGGTCGCCGTGGACCAGGACGCGCGGGCCCCGGCTCTCCCGGTCGCACACGCCGATGATCGCTTCGACGATCTCGGGGTCGTCGTGCAGGATCGCCCACGCCTCCAGCTCCGCGCCGCTGGAGGCGTTGTAGACCTCCAGCGGCAGGGCGGCCAGGTGGTCGCGCGGCGGCAGCGGCGGTTCGGAGGTGTCCGCCGCGATGGGCAGCGGTGCGCGCAGGGCGTGGAGCGTTCCGATCCGGATGCCCGCGGCGTGCGCGAGATCCCAGGTGAAGGCGTCCTTCTCGGCGAGGTCGGCCCCGTTGCGCGCGTCTTGCAGCAGGGTGAAGGCGAGCAGGCCGGAGGTCTCGTCGCCGCCCAGGAAGCGGGGTGCGTCGATCACCGGGTGCGCGTCGAGCGCCTCGCCCATCGCCCTGGTGCGTTCCACCCTCCGGCGGACCTGGCCGGCCTCACCGAGGGCGCGCTTGACGAAGACGGGGACGCCGGCGTCGGTCACACCCGCCCAGGTGTCGTTGCGGCCGGAGAACGCGAAGACGTTCTCCTCCCGCAGGACGCCGAGCCGCAGTCCGGTGAGGAGCTCCGCGACCTGGGGGACCTGGTCGAGCGGCACCGGGACCGGTCTGAGCTGCTCATCCACGGCCGTCACCGTCGGCCCGGAAGCGGGAGACGCGGCGCGGCCGGCTTCCGGTGGCCGCGCCGGTGCACGAGCACCGGCATTCCGTGAACATGGCTGTGCCTCTTTCTCAACGCCCGATGGATGACGATCGACGGCGGTGCCGTCAGGGAGGACGGTGACGAGCCCGGGACGGGACCGGCGGACCCGCCGTGACCGACCACGGTGGGCTCGTCATGGGAGAGAGCATCGTGCGAGGCACTTAGGAGTCGCTTCAGGCGAGGTCGACAAATCTGTCCGGACTCTTGTCCGGGTTGTTTGTCAGATTTTCAGAGGGCTTCGCGGGGAAGCGCTCCGGCCGTTTCCGGCCTGTCGGCGGCGGTGACGGGCCCGCCCGCGGAGGGCTGGAGGAGCTCTCGCCTCGCCGTCAGGCCCTGAGGTAGGCGAGGACGGCGAGCACCCGGCGGTGCAGGGCGTCGTCGGGCGGCAGGCCGAGCTTGGCGAAGACGTTGCCGATGTGCTTCTCCACCGTGCTGGCGGAGACCACCAGCCGCTCGGCGATGGCCGTGTTGGAGTGCCCTTCGGCCATCAGAGCCAGGAGCTGCCGTTCCCGCGCGGTCAGCGCCCCCAGGGGATCGCCCCGGCGCTGCCCGGCCAGCAGCTCCGCGACGACCTGCGGGTCGAGCACGGTCGCGCCCCGGGCGACCCGGTCCAGAGCGTCCAGGAACTCCGCGACCCTGGAGACCCGGTTCTTCAGCAGGTACCCGACCGCGCCGGAGCCGTCCGCGAGCAGATCACCGGCGTAGGACGCCTCCACGTACTGGCTGAGCACCAGGACGGGGGCGCCGGGCAGCCGCGAGCGGGCGGCGATCGCCGCGCGCAGGCCCTCGTCCGTGTAGGTCGGCGGCATCCGCACATCGACGATCGACACGTCCGGGCGGTGCCGGAGCACCGCCTCGACCAGGGCCGGGCCGTCGCCGACCGCGGCCACCACCTGGTGGCCGTCCTCGACGAGCAGGCGCACCAGTCCCTCGCGCAGCAGTACCGCGTCGTCGGCCACGACGATCCGCAGCGGACCGCGGACCGCACGGTCCGGCGAGGGTCCGGACGCTGTCGCGGACACCGGTTCCGGTGCCGCACCGGACACCGGTTCCGGTGCCGCACCGGGCGCCGTCGTGGGTGCCGTCGCGGGTGTCGGTGCGGGTGCCGTCGCGGACGTCGCCCCGTACGGGTTCAGCAGCACGGCAGCTCCGCGGTGACCGTCGTCGGGCCGCCGTGGGGACTGGTGACCCGCAGCCGGCCGCCGACCGCGTGCAGCCGGTCCTCCAGTCCCCGCAACCCGTGTCCCTTGTCCAGCGCGGCGCCGCCCACTCCGTCGTCCGTCACCCGTACCCGCAGGATCCCCTCACCGTGGCGCAGCCCGACCACGCACCGGTCGGCGTGGCTGTGCTTGGCCACGTTGGTCAGCGCCTCGGCGATCACGAAATACGCGGCCGTCTCGACGGCGGCGTCCAGCCGGCGGTCCAGGGGACCGGCGTCGAGATCGACGGGCACGGTCGAGCGCGCGGCCAGGGTGGTGAGCGCCGCGCGCAGGCCGCGGTCGACGAGGACCGGCGGGGCGATGCCGCGCGACAGGGCCCGCAGCTCCTCGAGCGCCTCCTCGGTCTGGACGATCGCGTCGGCGAGCGCCGTACGGACGACCTCCGGTCTGCTGTCGAAGTTGTGCTGGGCGCGGCCGAGCTCCATCGCCAGGCGGACCAGCCGCTGCTGGGGCCCGTCGTGGATGTCGCGTTCGAGTCGGCGCAGCGCGGCCGCCTCGGCCGTCACCGCGGCGACGGTCTGCGCGCGGGCGGTGTCCCGCTCCTGCTCCAGCCCGCTGATCCTGCGGTGCAGCGCGGACGCGTCGGACAGCAGCGTCCGTCCCAACCCCGCCTGGACGGCGACGCACGCCCGGGTCATCAGCGGCAGGGTGAGCAGCGCCAGCAGGCCGAGCACGGTTCCGAAGGTGAGTCGTTCGGCCGGTGACGTCAGTCCCAGGCTCAGGGCGACGTGGGACCGCGCGTCGCCCATGGTCAAGGTCATGGGCCGCATCCGCCCGACGGACGCGTAGGAGCCGCGCAGGGCGGACGTGCTGCCGCCGAGGCCGACGAACCACCAGAGCACCGTCACCGCCGAGGTGACCAGGGCGACGGGGAGCACCGCCACCGCGTGCGCCGCACCGAGCCACACCCCCGGATCGGACGCGGCGGCCGTCTCCTCCGGCCTCCGCCGCCGACCCGCGCCCTCCACCCGGGCGGCGGCGGAACGCCCCCCGGCGCCGACGGAACGCACCTTGGCGATCCGCCACCGCTCCACGTCGGTGAACCACCGCACCGGCGCCAGGCCGCCGGTCGCGACCCGCGACCCGCCCGGCAGCAGTGAACCGACCGCTCCGATGCCCAGGCCGGTGAGCACCAGCAGCAGGCCGGCCGCGGCGGTCACCGGCGCGGTGAGCAGGTACAGCGACTCCACGACCGTGCGACGCCCCGTGCGGAAGACGAACCCGGCGCCCGACCGCCACCCGGGCCGGACCGGGGAGGGGAACGACCCGATCATGCTCCCAGCCTAGCCATCCGAACGCCGCGGACCCCTGGCGAGCACGGGCGGGCACGGGTGGGCACGGGCGACCCCTGGCGAGCACGGGCGGGACCGGGCGATCCCCCGCTCGCCGTGGCCGCCGGAGGCGGGATCGGAAGGTGGGGCAGGCCCCACCTCCGAGTGTCCGGCGCACCCCGGTGACCGGGTGACCGCCGTGCGGAATGGTGATCGGAATGACACGGCGTCACGACGCGCCCGACCGAACCGGAGGGTTCCCCTTGCACAGTCCCACAGCCCCGTCGCGATCCGCAGGCGTCCCCGGCCGCCTGCTCGCCGTACTCGCCGCCCTGGCCGCGGCACTGGCCGCCGCTTTCGTCGTCGCCCCGAGCACGCTGGCGGCGAGCGGGCAGGACGGCGGTCTCGCCGACAGGCGCGTCCTCGTCGCGGCCCTCCGCGAGGCGTTCGTCGGATACTGGGGTTCCGGGGGCCCGGACCTCCCCCCGGACCTGCGGAGCGTCGTCGACCACTGGTTCCGCTACCACGTGGCCAAGGGCGTGATCGCCGCGATCCTGCTGATCGTGCTCGTCGCGCTCGGAGTCCTTCTCTGGAAGGCGTTCCTGAGGGCCGGCGGCCACGGGGCGGCGAGGAGCGCCGCCCTCGCGTCGGCGGGCGTCCTGACCACGATGCTCGGGCTGTTCTCGCTGCTGGCGGTGATGGCCAACGTCCAGGGTGCGGTGGCGCCCCTCTCCTCGCTGCTGCCGATGCTGACGGCCGGCGAGACCGGCGGAGCGCTCGCCGGCACGCTCGACCAGGTCAGGCGGCGGCTGGCCGGCTCCCTGGACGGAGGCGACCCGATCCCGCCCGCCCTCGAGGTGATGATCAGCGACTTCTCCCGGTACCACGCGGTGCTGGCCGGGGTCGCCGTGGTCACGGCGGTCGTCCTCATCGGGATGAGCGTGGCGTCGTGGCAGCGGTTCGCGCGGACGGACCCGTCCGACCGGCGGGCGAGACGCGTGCTCGGGTCGTTCGGTGTCCTGTCCGCGCTGCTGTCGCCGGCCGTGATCGTCATCGGTGCGGCGAACACGGCCTCCGCGGCGGACTCGGCGCCGGCGCTCCTGGCCTTCTTCGAAGGCGGATGGTGACGCGCCCGGCGCGGTGATCCGCGCCTCGGCTCACCGCCTGCTTCACCGGCGCGGCGATCGGCGCCTCAGCTCACCGCCTGCTTCACCAGCGCGGCGATCCGCTCCTCCACCTCGGCCGTCACCTCGGTCAGGGCGAAAGCGGTCGGCCACATCGTGCCCTCGTCCAGCTTCGCCAGGTCGTTGAACCCGAGCGTCGCGTAGCGCGCCTTGAACTTCTCCGCGCTCTGGAAGAAGCAGACGATCTTGCCGTCCAGCGCGTAGGCGGGCATGCCGTACCAGAGCTTCGGCGCGAGGTCCGGGGCGTTGGCCGTGACGACGGCGTGCACGCGCTCGGCCATGATCCGGTCCGAGTCCTGCATCCCGGCGATCTTCTCGAGCACGTCCCGCTCCGCCTCCGCCGCCTTGTCCGCACGAGAGCCGCGGCGCGCCGCCTTCTTCTGCTCCTGGGCGTGCTCCTTCATCGCGGCCCGCTCCTCGGCCGTGAACCCCTCGTACGTGCCGCTTTCGACGTTGCTCATCGTGCTCTCCCTCATCGCTTTCGGTATGAGACAAGAATGCCCGTCCGGATTGATACATCCGCTATGCGATGACGATGCGGCGCAGCGGGCGCCCGCCGGCCTCGCGGTGTGATCCCGCTTGACCTTGACACAGTGACAAGGCCTTCACTGTGTCCGAGGAGGTGGTCCCGATGACCATGCGGGAAGAGTCCCGGGAAGAGGACAGGGGAGAGGACACGGACATGATGCGAGCTCTCCAGGGGCTGGAGGACGGCGACCCGTCGGTGCGGCTGCGGGCGGCGCTGGCGGTCGGCACGGCCCCGGACCCGCGATTCGTCGGCAGGCTCATCGAGCGCTGCGCGATCGAGCCCGAGTTCTACGTGCGTGAGATGCTCACCTGGGCGCTCACCCGCCACCCGTCGTCGGCGACGGTCCCGGAGCTCATCGGTGAACTCCGCTCCGAGCGCGCGCGGGCCCGGAGCCAGGCGCTGCACACGCTGTCCAAGATCGGGGATCGGTGGGCGTGGCCGGCGATCACACGGGCGCTCCTGGCCGACGCCGATGACGAGGTGGCGCGGAGCGCCTGGCGGGCAGCGGTCGCACTCGTGCCGGAGGGGGAGGAGTCCGGGCTGGCCGGAGTGCTGGCGACACAGCTCGGGCGCGGCGGGCGCGAGACGCAGTTGAGCCTCAGCCGGGCGCTGATCGCACTCGGTGAGGCGGTCACGCCGACCCTGCGGGCGGCGATGACGGATCCCGACCCTCGCGTGCGCGGGCACGCGATCGCCACGGAACGGCTCGCGCGCGACCCCGACGCCGGGTTCGAGTTCGCGATCGAGGAGGCGAAGCGCATCATGGCCCTCGGCACGACCGGCCAGGAGGGGTGACGAGACGGTGTTGATCGGTGACGTGGCGCGACGCTCCGGGGTCAGCGCCCGGATGCTCAGACATTACGACTCGCTCGGCCTGCTGCGGCCGATGGGCCGTACCGACGCCGGCTATCGGGAGTACTCCGGCGAGGACATCCGGCGGATCTTCCACATCGAGAGCCTGCGGTCGCTGGGGCTGTCGCTGAGCGAGGTCAGGCGCGCGCTCGACGATCCCGGCTTCGCGCCCGCGGAACTCGTCGACGACCTCATCCGCCAGGTGCGAGAACGCATCGCCGCTGAGACGGAGCTGCTCACGCGGCTCCGCCGGATCGCCGCCGCGGGACCCGCGAACTGGGAGGACGTCCTCCAGACCGTCGCGCTCCTGCAGGCCCTGGGATCGAAGAGCGCCGGGAGCCGTCAGCGTGCCGCCCTGTCCTCGGCCGAAGAGGTCCCGGTGCCGGTGGAGGCACTGGTCGAGGCGGTGCTGAGCGAGACGGACCCGAACGTCGCCGGAGCCCTCCGGTGGGCTCTGGCGCGATCGGGTGACGGCGGATCGGCGCTGCTGGCGCAGGCCCTCGGCTCACCGGTGGCCGAGGTGCGGAAACGCGCCGTCCAGTCCCTCGCTGAGATTCCGGACGGTGAGGCGACCGCACTGCTGCGGGACGCTCTGGCGAACCCCGACATCGCGGTCCGCAGATACGCGGCGCTGGCGCTCGGGGCGCGCGGGGTGGCCGACGCGGTCCCGACGCTCATCGACATGATCGCGGAGGAGGTGAACGACGTCGACGCGGCCGACGCGCTGAGCGCGCTGGCGAGCCGTCCCGCGCTGGCGGATCGGATCGCCGCCGGGCTCGTCGGCCGCCTCACCCGCGGCGCCCTCGGATCGTCCGCGCGCCGCCGGCTGACGGAGGCGCTCGCGGACATCCCCGGAACCACGACGTCACGTGCCCTCGCCGAGCTGTCACGGGACGAGGACCGCGCCGTCGCGCTCACCGCGGCGTACATCCTCGGGATACGCGACACACGATGACGGATCTCTCCCGGCTTCTCCCGGGATGACGCGCGGGGGCCCGACCGGCGAATTCCGGTTTCATCAATCGGGGATTTCGGTCTATCTGCTTTTGGACCGTTCCTTTACACGCTGCACACGTGCGTGCACAATTTACCTCACCGATGGGGATTCGAGATCGCCGAACCGTTAAGGCAGTCCTTCTGTGTCGGCCATGTACGGTGACCAGCGCATCATCGACGCCCACGTCGCCGAATGTCATGCCCGAAATCATGCATATAGACCTATCGCTTCCGAGATAGTGGGAAATTCGCACGATGGCCGAACTGTCGCCGTCGTCCGGCGTACAGCGGCGTCATGTCTCGCGGCCGAGTGGAAACCGGCCTCGGCCCTGCGAGGCCGGCGACGGCACGGGGTGAGGCGGGGATCGATGGCGGGGGTTCACGGTGATGAACGATGGCGATGATCGATGGCGGCGTCTCGCCCTGGTCGCGGCGTTCGGCCTGCCGGTGCTCTTCACGTTCTGCGGTGCGAGCCTGCTGATCGTCTCGGGCAGCCCCGGCTACGCCGCCGCCGGCGCCGCCGCGCTGACCGGCGTCACCGCGCTCAACCTCTTCCTGGTGGCGGGATCGGCCTGGGCGGCGCGTTTCACGAGAAGCGGACGACTCTGGCTGATCGTGCTCGTCTGGGCGCTGCAGCCCGCACTCGCGGCGGGTCTGCTGCTCGGAGCGTTCGGCGCGGACCGGCGCTGGGCACTGGCCGCCGCGGCCCTGGTCGGGGTGGTCGCCGCGCCGGTGTACGCCCGGCAGCGGCGGAAGATCACCGAGATGCAGGTCCTTCAGCCGCTGGCGGTCGACTCGCTGCGTGACGCGGCGTCGGTGGACGCCGCCACCCGGACACCACCGGACGACGCGAAACTGCCCGCTGCCAACAGGGCCGTTGAGCGGCTCAACCGGGCACGGGCGTTGATGACGCTGGCCGTACGGGAGGACGACTCCGATCGGGTGCAGGAGGCGATGCCTCTCCTGCGAGCGGCGCTCACCGACCCCGCGCTGGATCCTGTGATCGCGCTTTCGGCCGCCGACCACCTGGTCAACGCCGAGAGCGTCCTGGCCGAGCGCAGCCGGGACGGGCGCCGGTACGCCCAAGCGATCGACCTGCTCGCCGAGGTGGTCGGGGAGAACCCCGGACTACCGGCGGGCAGGGCCAAGCTGCACGGGCATCGTGCCTCCTACCTGGTGTTCCGGATGCGGTGCGCGGACGAGACCCTCGCCCACGCCCGGCAGCGCGGCGACGGGGCCGGGGAGACGAGCGCGGAAGAGGAGACGCGCGAGCTCTACCGAGCCGTCAAGCGAGAGCACCTGGCCGCGATCGACGGCATGACGCCGGGCACGCCCGTATGGGCGCAGGAGCTGGCGATGTACGGCATGTTCCTCTCCCAGGGGGCGGCGATGGGAGAGGAGGACGGCTTCGACGAAGCCGTCGAGCTGGTCCGGCGGGCACTGGATCGACGTTTCGGGCTGCCGTCCGAGATCCGCCCGACCACCGAACTCGGCCTCGCGGACGTGCTGCTGAGGCGGGCCGCGCACCTGGACGACGACGTGCGCGACCTCGACGAGGCCGAGGCGATCCTCACGCGGCTGGTCCGGCACGGCCCGCCGATCGAGTCCGGCGCCAGGGCGCTGCTCCTCGATCTCTCCGTCCTCCGGGCGGGAACCGGGTGAGGCTCCCGTGGCACCGCGGTCGCCGGTCCGGCCCCGCGGGAGGCGTCGCCGAGCGGGCTCGGGCCGCGTTCACCGCCGGGCTCTCCGACGGCGTCGTCGACCTGACCTCCGTCGCCGACACGTTCGTCGCGTGGGCCCGGCGTCACGGCACGGACGCGGAGCTGGCGGAGGCGTACCGGATGCGCGCGGTGGTCACCGCCAGGGAGGCCCTGCGGCGCGGCACGACCAGCGAGCAGTACCGGGTCCTCGGCCGAGCCGAGCACGCGGCGGCCGAGGCGGGCTACCGCCTGGCCGAGGCCGGACAGGTCCGCGACGCCGTAACCGTCGTCGAGCACTCCCGCGCCGTCCTGCTGACCCGCATGATCGGCGGCCTCGATCCTCGGACCAGGACGGCTCTCCAGGCCGCCGGGCGCGGCGATCTCGTCGCCGCGTACGAGCGGGCCATCCGGCGCCGTGCGGACGCCTACCGGCGCCTGTACCGGGACGGCGGCCCGGCCGGCGTGCCCATCGTCCGGGCCGGCCGCGCCTTCACCACGGGTACCCCGTCCGATCTCGAACGAGCCGCGGCCGAGGTCACCCGGGTGACGCGGGAGAGCGCCGAGACGGCGGGCACCGCCGACTCACTGGAGGTCCCCCCGTACGAGCTGATCCGGCGGGCGGCCCGCCGGGCACCCGCCGTCTACATCGCCTGCGCCTACGAATCCGGCTACGCCCTCATCGTCCGCGGCCACGGCGGGCCCCGGTGGGTGCGCCTGCCGGAGCTGCGCCTCGGCGACGAATTCGCCGCCCTGAAGCGGCCGGATCCGGTGCCCAGCGCGCTGGCCGCAGGAGTGCGCCTGCTCGCGGACAAGCTCGGTCCCCTGGTGCGAGAGCTGAGGGGGGACGCCGAGATCGCCCTGATACCGGTGGGCGAACTCGGCAACCTGCCCTTCAACGCCGCGCTCCTGGAGGCCACCATCGACGATCCGGAGAGAGAACCCCTCGCGGTCAGATACCTGCCGAACGCGCGCGCCGCCCTCGACGACCCGCTGACCGTCGAGCCGGCGCCACGCGTGCTCGTGGTCGATGCCGCCGAGGCGCGGGGCCTGCCCGCGCTGCGCGTCGCCCGCAGGCAGGCGGCCGCGCTGACCGAGAGGTACCGGCCTGCCTCGGACCGGCTCAGCGACGCCACCTGCGCCCAGGTGCTCGACCGGCTCGCCGACGCGACCGTGGTGCAGTTCTTCTGTCACGGCCGGGCCGAGCCGGCCGATCCGCTGCTCGGCGGATTGGAGCTGATGGACGGACGGCTGTCGGTGGGGGCGCTCATGGGCCGTCCGCCGGGCCGGCCGCAACTGGTGGTGCTGGCGGCCTGCGAGAGCCAGACCACGGGCACCGCGGCGCCGAACGAGGCGGTCGGCCTGCCCGCGGCGCTGATCCAGGCCGGGGCCGCCGGGGTCGTGGCCGCGCAATGGCAGGTCGACGAGCGGGCCGCGATGCTGCTCCTCAACCGCTTCCACGACTTCCTCGCCGCAGGCCGGTCACCCGCACGGGCACTGACCGAGGCGCAGTGCTGGCTCCGCGGCGCCGACGGCGCCGAGATCGCCACCCGCTACCCCGAGCTGACCTCCCGCCGGCGGTCCTCGGCATTCGCCGGTCAACGGAACGCGGCGATCCCCTACAAGGAGCCCGTCTACTGGGCTGCCTTCGGATACACAGGGCGCTGACCCGACAAAGGAGGATGAATGGAATACGTGGTGCTTTATGTTGATTTCGAGAAGATGTCGCCTGAGGAGGCCGACGCCTTCTCCGCGGAGGCCGAATCGCTCGGCTTCGACGTGGACGACCTCACTCCGACGATGGGCGTCGACCCGGACATCGTGGTCCTGATAATCAGCGCCCTGGGCGCCATGCTGGGGGTGCTGGCGGAGAGCGCGGGGAAGTCCGCGGGCGAACGGCTGTGGGGGCTGCTGAAGTACGTGCTGCCCTTGGGCAAGGACAGGCAGGACGGGGAGGCGGCGATCACGGACCGGAGCACCCGGGTGACATTCGTCTTCGACACCGCGGCCATGGAAGCGGGCAAGGTCGCCGCGCGTGAGATGTCCGCCCTCGCCTCCACCGTGAGCGCGATCCCCGACGGCACCGTCCTGCGCTGGGACCCGGCGCAGCGGAAATGGAAGGTCTAGGACGCCGGACGGCGGTGACGCCGTCCGGCCGGGCCGTGGTCTCCGGGGGATCGCTCGGCGCGCGATTCCCCGTCCGTATCATTTCGAAAGCCGTGGGGCGCCCGGCATCTCGTGCCCGTGCAGTGGAATTGCGCCTGGGTTAGAGTTTCCGGTGTCACGGACAAGGCGTTGATGGAGCAATCACTCCGGAGCCGCCGGAAGAACGGCATGCCCACCGGCCTGCTCATTAGAACCGGCAGTCGTGGACGCGAATCAAGAGGGCCGGGCTCCCCGGCCAAGGAGGGTGGTACCGCGGTGCCGCAGGCATCGTCCCTCCAGACGGAAACGAATTCATTCGGCTCCGGAGGTCCGCTCGTGTTCAGTCCTCTCCCTCCCAGGATCGATCTACCGGAAATCGAGCGCGGAGTTCTCCGCCGCTGGAAGGAGGACCGCGTCTTCGAGCGGTCCCTCGAACGCACCCGGGGCGGCCCCGTGTGGGTCTTCTACGAGGGTCCGCCGACCGCCAACGGATTACCGGGTACGCATCACATCGAAGCCCGCGTCTTCAAAGACGTGTTCCCCCGCTTCAAGTCCATGAAGGGCCACCATGTCCCCCGCACGGCGGGCTGGGACTGCCACGGACTCCCGGTCGAGGTCGCGGTGGAGAAGGAACTCGGCCTTTCGAGCAAGCACGAGATCGAGAAGTACGGCGTGGCGGAGTTCAACGCCCGTTGCCGCGAGTCGGTGCTCCGCCATGTCGACGCCTTCGAGGAACTGACCGACCGGATGGGGTATTGGACGGACCTCTCCGGTGCTTACCGGACGATGGACACCGCCTATATCGAGTCGGTCTGGTGGTCCCTCAAGGTCATCTTCGAGAAAGGGCTGCTCGTCCGCGACTTCCGCATCAGCCCGTACTGCGCCCGATGCGGCACCCCCCTCTCCGACCACGAGATGGGCCAGCCCGACGTCTACCGGACGGTCACCGATGTCTCCGTGACGGTGCGCCTCCCCGTGACCTCCGGCCCGCTCGCCGGCGGAGCCGACCTGCTGGTGTGGACGACCACGCCGTGGACCCTGGTCTCGAACACCGCGGTGGCCGTGCACCCCGACATCGTCTACACGGTGGCGCGCGTTCCCGGCGAGGAGCGCGCCGTGGTCGTGGCCCGGGACCGGCTCGCCGACGTCCTGGGCGCGGACGCGCGGGTGGAGCGGGAACTCACCGGCCACGAGCTGGCCGGCAGCGGTTACCTGCCGCCGTTCGACCTGGTTCCCGTCGAGAGGGGCCACACGGTGCTCGCCGCGGACTTCGTGACCACGCTGGACGGCACGGGGCTGGTGCACCTGGCGCCCGCGTTCGGCGCCGACGACTTCACCGCGGTCCGCGCGGCGGGGATGCCGGTGGTCAATCCGGTCCGCCCCGACGGCCGGTTCGACGACGGGCTGCCCCTCGTCGGCGGTTCGTTCGTCAAGGACGCCGAGCCGCCGATCGTCGAGGACCTGCGCCGCCGCGGTCTGCTGTACCGGGCCGAGGACCACGAACACGACTACCCGCACTGCTGGCGGTGCGACACCGCGCTGCTCTACTACGCCCTGCCCGCGTGGTTCGTCAGGACCACGGCCGTCCGAGAGGAACTGCTGGCGCAGAACGAGGTGACCAACTGGTACCCCTCGGGCGTCAAGGACGGCCGCTACGGTGAATGGCTCCGCAACAACGTGGACTGGGCGCTGTCGCGTAACCGCTATTGGGGCACGCCGCTCCCCATCTGGGAGTGCGCGGACGGGCACGTCGTGTGCGCCGGCTCGCTCGCGGAGCTGTCGGAGCTCTCGGGCACCGACCTGTCGCGCCTCGATCCGCACCGACCCCACATCGACGAAGTGGTCTTCCCCTGTCCGCGGTGCGCGCCCCGGCGACCCGCGTACCGGAGGTGATCGACGCCTGGTACGACTCCGGGGCGATGCCGTTCGCTCAGTGGGGCGCGCCGCACATCGACGAGGAGCGGTTCCGCGCCACCTACCCGGCGCAGTTCATCTGCGAGGGGATCGACCAGACCCGCGGATGGTTCTACTCGCTGATGGCGGTCGGGACACTCGTCTTCGGCCGCTCGCCCTACGAGAACGTCCTGTGCCTGGGGCTGATCCTGGCGGAGGACGGCAGGAAGATGAGCAAGCACCTCGGCAACGTGATGGAGCCGATGCCGCTCATGGACCGGCACGGCGCCGACGCGCTGCGCTGGTTCATGGCGGCCGCCGGCTCCCCCTGGTCGGCGCGCCGGATCAACCACGAGCAGCTCGACGAGATCGTGCGGAAGGTCCTGCTGACCTACTGGAACACCGTCTCCTTCTTCGCCCTCTACGCTGCGGCCGGCGGTTGGACCCCGGACCGGGAGGCTCCTCCCCCCGCCGAGCGCCCGCTTCTCGACCGGTGGGTGCGTTCGGAGCTGTACCAGGTGGCGGCGGAGGTGGAAGGCGCCCTTGAGGACTTCGACCCGGTCCGCGCCTGCCGGGCCCTCTCCCGGTTCATCGACGACCTGTCCAACTGGTACGTCCGCCGTTCGCGACGCCGTTTCTGGCAGGGCGCGGCCACCTCGGACGGCGCGTCGGCGTTCGCCACCCTGTACGAGAGCCTGGAGGTCCTGACCCGGCTGCTGGCGCCGGTCGTCCCGTTCCTCTCTGATCACGTGTGGAGTCTGCTGCGCGTCCCGGAGGCGCCCGATTCCGTCCATCTGGCCACGTGGCCCACCGTGCCGGAGGGCGCGGTCGACGAGGAGCTGTCCACGTGGATGAGACTGGTCAGGAGGATCGTCGAGCTGGGCCGGGCGGCACGCGTCTCCAACGGCGTCCGGGTGCGCCAGCCGCTGTCCCGGGCGCTGGTGAACGCACCGGGTTTCGCCTCACTCCCGCTCTCCCTGCGGGAGCAGATCGCCGAGGAGCTGAACGTCCAAGAGGTGCTGGCCCTCTCCGAGACCGAGGACGGCGGCCCGATCGACATCCAGGTCAAACCGGTCTTCCGCGCGCTGGGCCGGCGGTACGGCAGGCGGACGCAAGATGTGGCACGGGCCGTCCGGAGCGCCGATCCCGGGTGGCTGGCCGCCCGGATACGCGCCGAGGGATCCGCGATCCTGCATGTCGCCGGAGTCGGCGAGGTGGAGATCGGGCGGGATGACGTCGTCGTCACGGAGCTGCCGCGGAGCGGTTGGAGCGTGCGGAGCGCGGACGGCGAGACCATCGCGCTCGATCTCCGGCTCACCCCCGGGCTGCTCCGGAGCGGCATGGCGCGTGAGGCCGTCAGGCTGATACAGCAAGCCAGGAAGGCGTCCGGCCTGAACGTCTCCGACCGCATCGCGTTGTGGTGGCAGACCGCAGACGAGGAGCTCGCCGCGGCTCTGGAACAGCACACCGCCGTCATCGCCGCCGAGGTGCTGGCCGCGGAGGTCACGCGTGGGCGGCCCGGCGCCGCCCTGCCCCGCCACACGGACGGAGAGCTGGGTCTGACGTTCTGGTTCACCTGCGTGTGACCGGCCGCTCCGGAGGCGCGGCCCTCAATCGGTATCCGGCCTGTCCGCGACCGGCCACGGTGCCGCAGAATTCGCCCGTGACTGAATCCTGCGGCATCGGAACCGGTCACGGACAGGAGCGGAAAAACTTTTCTCCGTGACCGGCCGAGCCTCCGGAGAGGTGATTCCAAGCGGCGGTCGTGAGGGTTTTAGGGAATATTGGAAAAGGTGCGGGGTCGTGCGGGCGTGATGCTCGCGGTGTATTCACGGTGTATCGGCGCCGCTGATTCGCGATATTGCTCCCATCCGGCCCGGCCGGGGCGGTCGGTCCGACCGTGATCCCGTGCCCAGTTCAGAAGGGGTGAGCGCGGGCGATGTCCGGCTCGGCGGCCGCGGTTCCCTCCCGGTCGGACACCGCGGCGGGCGTCGATCGCGACGTGCTCCGCGGCAGGGTTCCGGTCGGCGGTAAATGTGTCCCTTTTTCGCGGTGGTCGCCCGTGCCGAGTGGGGCCGACCGTTTCAATGATATTGACCGTGCATGTAACTTTTAGTCACAAGGTGAATTCGGTTTGCTTATTGACTGTCAAGATTCATGTACGGATATTGTCTGTGTCGGATCCGGCTATCTGTACGACTTCCCGGCAAGAGGAGGTGAGATATGTCTGAGACCCTGACCACCGCCACGGAGGTGGACGTCGTCGAGGAGACGTCGGCTTACGAGGTCATGCTGATCCAGAGCAGCGCCTACTGAGTTTCCCGATCAGGCGCCAGGCGCCGGGGGGCCGACCGCTCGGCTCCCCGGCGCCGATCGCAGATCCGTTATCGTCGACCGACATCTCAGGGAGAGCAATGCCTGTACGGCTCAATCCCGCTGTCCGGCTCATTCCCCCCTCCGATGTGCCCGGCCGGCACTGGCTGGCGGAGAACCTGATCGAGCGGCGGCGTTACAAGCTGACCCGGCCGGTGGCCGCGGCACTCGTGGCGGCCTGCCGGCCGCGTTCCCCTCAGGACCTCGCCAGGCAACTGGCCAAGAGCACCGCCGACCCTCGTGAGACCGATTACTGGGAGCGGGTGGTCGACTCCCTTCTCCGCCACGATCTGATCGTCGAGGAGTCGTCCCTGCAGGACGATCCGGACCTGATGTGGTTGCTGGACATCCGCAGGAGATGGAGCCGGTTCGGCTGGCACGAGGCCGTCGAGTACCACGCGCTCTCCTTCGACTATCCGTGCGTGGATTACTCGGAAGCCATCGCGATCACCACGGACCAGTCCCGGATGCGCGGTTACCAGGCGCAGGAGCCGGACACGGACCGTGTCAAGCTCGACTACCTCGACCGGCCGGAGACCCCTCTGGCGCCCCCTTCGGCGGACATGCCGTCGGGCACCGCCCAAGCGGTGTGGGACGGATCCCAGGCGCCGGCCCGCTTCGACTCCGAGGCGCTGGCGCAGATCACCGCGATGGCGTTCGGCGCCACGGGGACCTTGACGCCGCGGACCGACTCCGCTCCGCTGCTGCGGCGCAGCAGCCCTTCCGGAGGCGGCCGGCACCCCTCCGAGGGGTACCTGATCGTCCGTGACGTTCCCGGCGTCGAGCGCGGCTGGCACCACGTCACGATGCGGCCCTTCGGGCTGCGCAGGATCGAGGAGATCGCGTTCGACGACGGGACCCTCCACGAGCTGTTCCCGGAGACCATCGAGCGTTTCCCGTTCGAGGTCAAGGCGCTGTACGTCGTGACGAGTGTGTTCGAGCGGAACATGTACCGCTACCGGGAGCCCCGGACGTTCCGCACCGTCCACATGGACGCGGGACACGTCGCGGGCGCGTTGCGGCTCTCGGCCCGGTCCCTCGGGCTCACGGCAGGGATCTACTACTGCGATTTCGCGGTCGGAATCGAACGGGCGCTCGGACTCGACGGCATGCGCGAGGGCTACATGCTCACGGTCGCCATCGCCGACGGCGTCTAGGAGAACGCTTCCTCCGCGCAGGACTGAACCGGACAGGAAGGATCATGCATGTCCCTGGCTGGAGCCGAGGAGACACCCTGGCCGACCGGATTCAGAATCCGGCCGGCCGTCGATGCCGAGGCGGCGGACGTCGAGGTGACCGACACCGTGACGGGACGCCGTTTCCGGTGGTCCCCCGAGTCCCTGTCGGAGTACATCCTGGCGGGCGGCCGGACGACCGGCGATCTCACCGGGAACCGCGACGGCTGGCTGGAGGCCCTGGACCGCTCGCAGGAGCGCGACCGGCTGCTGCCCGGCTGGCGGCACTGGCAGCGACGCGGATGGTACCCGTCGGACCAGTACTACGTCGCGTCGCGCCGCTGGGCCTATGACGACACGACCGACCGCGACGGCGCCATCCGCGAGGCGACCGTCGCCGAGTACCTGCGCAAGGACGGGCCGCCTCCCGAGCCGGTGCGGCTGAGCGGTCCCAGGGTCGCGCTCGGCGAGCCAGCCTCCCCGGGCGCCCAGCCGGTGTCGAGGCTGCTGGCGACGCGGCGTAGCGGACGCGCCTACGTGAACGAGCCCGTAGCCCTCGGCCGGCTGTCCGGCCTGCTCTGGTACGGCCTGGCCGAAGTGCGCAAGAGAGCGGCGCGGACGGACGATTCCCAGCCGATGTCCTATCTGGACAGCTACGGCTCCGCCTGGGATTTCCACCTCTGCGTCTACAACGTGGACGGCGTCGAACCCGGCACCTACCGCTACGAGCTCCTCGACCACGAGCTGACCGGAATCCGGCCGGGCGACCACCGGGAAACCATGATCGACGTCCTGCAGGGCATGCACTCCCCCGCGACCGCGGCGTGGACCCTCGGAATGGTCGCGGACTTCCCGCGTTACCAGTGGCGGTACCGGCATGAGCACGGCCTGCGGCGGCTGTACCTGGAAGCGGGCATCCTCGGGCAGGAACTCCTCATCCTGGGAATGTCGTACGGCCTCAGCACACTGGTCACCCCCGCGCAGAAGGATCGGGCCTACCTCGGGCTCCACGGTCTGGAAGACCGGCGCCACGCTCCCGTGTACACGCTCACCATGGGACTGTCGCGCGGTGGTGCGGGGATCGACTTCCACGGGGAGTCGGCCTGGGAGCGGGACGTCGATGCCCCGTGACGCCTCGACGGGACGATGACGGAACCGAGCTCCGGCGTGAGCTGCTCACGCCGGAGATGAACACCTGGCCGAGGCTCTCCCCCGACGGTCGGTCGGTCGGCTTCGTCCGGACCGCGGAGCAGGGCCAGGAGCTATGGCTGCGCACGGCGGACGGCACCGAGCGCCGGGCGGCCGTGCACCACGGTGAGACGATCGGGGACCTCCGGTGGTCGGCCGACGGATCATGGCTCCTGTACCGGCGCGCCCCGCGAGGGCGCGAGCGCTGGAGCCTGTCCGCGCTGGACGCCGGCACCCATGCCCGGATCGACCTGTCCCTGCCCGGATCGGTCACCGAGTACTGGCTCTCGGCCTCCGACCCCGCAGCGGTCCTGTGCGGCCACCGCGGGCCCGGCTCCCGGCTTCCCGACCTGGTCGGCGTCGACCTGACCGCACCCGCCGCCGACCCGGTGCCGGTCGCGGCGAACCCCGGGTTCCACCAGTGGCTCGTCGACGCCGGGCTACGGCCGCGCGGAGGAACCCGGATCACCGAGGACGGCTCCGTCCACGTCTTCCTCGGTGAGGACCCGGACGCGGCGCGAGTGGTGTTCAAGATCGAGGCCGAGGACGCGGCGGACCTTTCGATCCAGGGGTTCAGCCGTGACGGGAGGCTGCTGTTCCTACTGAGCGGAGCCGGCGCGCCGACACGGCGACTGCTGTCGATCGACTCCGAGACGGCCACCGCCTCCACGGTCTTCCAGGACACGGACCTCGACGTCGAAAGCTATCCGATCGCGGGTGAGGGCGTCTGGTTCGACCCCGCGACAGGATTGCCGGACATCTGCGCGGTCATCGGCCAGCGGCTGCGGTACCACCCGCTCACCGACGGCCTGGAACGGCCGGTGTCACGGCTGGTGGCGAGCGCCCGTACGCCGATCATCATCGACCGCAGCGCCGACGACCGGACCTGGCTGGTCGTCCATGTCCACGACGACGGTCCGATCGCCTATCACCTGCACGATCCCGCCACAGGCCGGGCGGAGCCCCTCTTCGTCAACAGGCCCGGACTGCGCGGGCACCGGCTTCCGCGGCTTGGGGACTTCATCGTCACCGCGGGGGACGGCCTCAGACTGGGGGGGTACGCGATGCGGCCGCTCTCCGGCGAGCCGCCCTTCCCCACCGCGGTGCTGGTCCACGGCGGTCCGGCCGGCCGGGACCTGTGGCGTTTCCACGCCGAAGCGCAGTACCTGGCCTCTCTCGGTTACCTGTCGCTGCACGTCAACTACCGGGGTTCCCGGGGGTACGGCAGCGGCTTCCGGCAGGCGGGGAACGGCGAGTGGGGCGGCCGGATGCAGCAGGACCTCTACGACGCCGTCGCGGAGGGCGTCGCGGCGGGGCTCGTCGACCCCGATCGGGTCGTCTTCCTCGGAGCGTCGTACGGCGGCTACGTCTCGCTGCTCGCCGCGTGCACCCGCCCGGATCTGGTGCGCGGCGCCATCGCCATCAGCCCACCGTGCGACCTGATCTCGTTCACCGCGAAACCTCCGTCCTACTGGCAGCCGCTGGCGGTCCTGCTGGACCGGCAGATCCTCACCACGCGCGACGGCCGCCGGCTGGACGGGCCCACGCTCGCGGCGAGATCCCCCCTGCACGCGCTGACGGGATCGTGCGCCCCCCTGCTCGTCGCCCACGGCGTGCGCGATCCGCGCGTGCCGGTGGCCGAGGTCGACGGCTTCGTGGACAGAGCCCGCGCGCTCGGCGTCCCGATCCGCTACCTGCGCTTCGAGGACGAGGGCCACCACGTGAGATCGAACGCGAACAGGCAGACCTTGTTCGAACACGTCAAGAACTTCCTGGAGGGTCATCTTGCCGTCCGTTGAACTCCGTCTCCAGAGGCGTTACACGCGGAGCGATCCCCGGGGGCTGTTCCCCCGGCTGTCGGGCATGCCCCCGCTGGAGCACAACCGGCTGGGCGTGTTCTGGCGGCCCATCATCGACATGACCGACAGCCCCGTGGCGCCGCTGCGCCTGCGCATGATCCAGCCGGTGTCGGAGTGGCTGGCCGACCCCCGGCCGGACCGCTGGTCCTGGTTCGCCATGATCGGTGTGGCCGGTCTGCGCCACCAGGTGCTGCGCCACGCCGGCCTCGACCACTACGACTGCCGCCGCCCCACCGAGCTGCCCGAGGAGCTGCGGACCCCGCAGTGGAACGTCCTGATGCGGGCCATCGACCGCTTCCCCGAACTGGACCCCGCGCCGCGCGCGCTGGTCGTCTTCCAGCTCGCCCAGCTGTCCTACTGCCAGTACGCCCTGGAGCTGGCCGGTCCCGTGGCGCCCACCGGCGATCCCGGCCATGACCGCTACGTCTACGAGGTCGCCCGTGTCCACGCCCGTTATCCGGGGCACGGGCCGAAGGCGCTGGCCCTCTTCCGCGAGCTGGCCGCGGCCAAGGACCCCCTCCTGGCGCTGGCCTCCTGCGCGCAGGGCATCGGTCATTCGATCCGCGGCGGGGACCGGACCGGGCTGGCCGGCACGTTCGCGGGCCTGGGCGAGCGGGTCTTGGGGTCGGTCCCGCGGGACGACTGGCATGCCTGGCTGGTGCGGAGCCGTTTCCACCGGGCGGTCGCGCTGCTCCGGCTGGCCGAGGGCCGGCCGGACGCGATGCGCGACGAACTGGCTCTGGCGATGGAATTCGGCGACCGGCTCTTGGCAGGGCTCGGTCAGGGCACCGATATGACGGTCGCATTGGAGAACAAGCGCATCATCATCGAGTCGCGGATCAAATCCGTTTCGCGTGCCCGGGGAGACGAATCGGATGACGACATACGCGACTGGTGCCGTCGCCTGAACGAGCTGGACCCTTACTGCATCGAGGCCGTGCTGGTCGTGGGTGACGGATACCTGGTCACCGGCGATTACGCGGAAGCGGCGGCCTGGTATTCACGGGCCGGCGAGCTCGGGACCGTTTCCGGAGCCATGGGATGGTTCCGGGCCGCCCAGTGCTACGAGTTCATCGGCGAGCGCGGAGCCGCGCTCAACGCGATGGGGCGCTGCGTGGAACTGGACGCCTCCGCCATCGAAGCGAGAGAGTTCCTCGAAAACGTGAACGGCTAGCTCCCGGAGGGCCGTTCACGGGACGCAGCGGACAGGAAAGGAAGGAAAGGACTTGGCGAGCGAAAAGGAAGGCGCCGTCGAAGAGGCGCCGAGCGTCGGTGCGCAGATATTCACGCTCGGACTGCCCATGCTGATCGGCGCTCTTTCATCATCGATGTCCGGGATCGCGGACACGGCGATGATAGGTCATTACGGAACGGCGGAACTCGCCGCCGTCTCGGGCGCGGCGGCGATGTTCGACATCCTCGCCGGCATCGTCCTGGCCTCGTTCACCGGGCACCAGATCCTTGCCGCGCGATTCGCCGGCCGCGAGGATCCTGCGGGAATCCGCCGGTCGCTCACGTCGTCGGCGTGGTTCTGTGGGGGCATCGCCGTCCTCCTGACGCTGCTCTGCACGGTCGCCGGTGAATGGCTGACGGGCTTCGCCGTCGGCGGTGACGCCCGGCTGCAGGCGATCGGCGCCGACTACCTGACGGCCCGGGCGCCGACCCTGTTGCTGCTGGTGCCCTTCTCCCTGCTCGCAGCCGTCTTCAACGCCTACCGGAAGCCGCGCTACGCCATGGTCGCCGGCATCGTGATCAACGCCGTCAACCTCGTCCTCGACTGGTTGCTCATCTACGGGACAGGCGTTTTCCCCGAGCTGGGCGCGACCGGCAACGGACTGGCGACGACGCTGTCATGGCTGGTCGGCGTCGTGCTGCTGGCCGTGTCGGCACGGCACTTCGGCCTTTCCGATCTCCTGCGGCGGCCGGACATCGGAAAGCCGGTCGATTTCGCGACCTCGGTTCCCCGGTTGAGCTGGCCCGCCATCCTCTCGACCGGCCTCGACTACGCCAGTCTGGCGGTCTTCTTCGCGATCATCGGAAGGCTGGGCGAGTCGGAGCTGGCGGGCGGGCGCATCGCCTTCGAGATCATCATCTTCCTGTTCGCCGTCGGCAGCGCGTTCGGGGCGGCGGTGAGGATCCTCGTCGGACGCGCGACCGGTGCCGGGCGCATCTCCGAGGTCTGGAGCGTCTGGCGCGTCGGCCGGGTCGTACTGCTGGTGCCGGCGCTGGTGATCAGCCTGCTCCTGGTGGTGTTCCCGACGGCCGTGACAAGGCTGTTCACCTCGTTCGAACCCGTGATCGACGCCACCGCGCAGGCGCTCCCCCTGGTCGCCCTCTGCATTCCGCTGATGGCCTGGACCCTCGGCAACCTGAGCATCCTGCGGGCGCTCGGCAAGACCGATCACGACATGTACAGCAACCTCGCCACCGCGCTCTTCGTCCAGCTCCCGCTCGCCTGGTTGCTCACCGACGTCATGGAACTCGGCATCACCGGTGCCTACGTCGCCGTCGCGTCCTACTGGCTGGCCCGCCTGGTGCTGACCGAGATGTTCGCGCACATGTCCGTCCGGGCGGAGAGCAGGAAGGCCGCCGCGGCCGCCGATGACGCCGCGGCCGCCGATAACGCCGATAACAGGGTGTGACGGCGCTTCCTCGCCCGGATACCGCCTCACCTGATCCAGTGGAAAAGGAAAGGACCGCACCGTGAGTGATTTTCCGGTGGACGTACCGCCTCTCGTCGTCAAGGCACAAGCGATCGCGGACCGGGGGTCATGGCGCCTGTCATCCGAACCGCGGACCGGGGCGCTGCTGCGGACCCTCGCCGCGAGCAAACCCGGAGGACGCATTCTGGAGGTCGGATCCGGCCTGGGAGTCGGTTCCGGCTGGCTGCTGGCCGGAATGGACCAGAACGCCAGGCTGATCGGGCTGGAGATCCACGAGAAGGTGGCCAGGATCTCCCGGGACGTCCTCGCCGCCGATCCCCGCGTGGAGATAATCCATGCCGACGCGACGGAATGGCTGGAGAACTACAGCGGGCCGCCGTTCGACATGGTCTTCGTCGACACGACCATCACCAAGTTCGAGAAGCGGGAGACGCTCTACCGGCATCTGGCGGACGGCGCGTTGTTCGTCGCGGACGACCTGCTTCCCGGCGACACCTGGACGGAGGACCATCCGGCGAGGGTCGAGCGGTTCCGCAAGGAGATCGTGGCCGAGCCCGGCTTGACGGCGACGCTCATCGACTGGGCCTCCGGGATCGTCGTGGCGACCTATCGCAGCGGTGCGCAGCCCGGGTAGATGAAGCCGAACAATGCGATCTTCCGGTCGGCGATGAGACGTCTCCCCACCGGCGTGACGGTCATTACGCAGGGAGGGCCGGACACGGTGGAGTGCATGACGGCCAACTCCTTGGTCTCCGTTTCCCTCGATCCGCTCCTGATCGCGGTGAGCGTCCGCCAGGACAGCCGGATGCGGGCGCGGCTGGACGGCGAAGCCCCGTTCGCCGTCCACGTCCTCAGCGCCGACCAGCGGAACACGGCTTCACTGTTCGCCCGGCACGACCGGCCGTCCGGCAGGGAAGCCGCGAACCTGCTGGGGGCGACCGCGAGCGCCGACGGCAACACGATCGTCCCGGGAGCCGTGGCGGCTTTCGAGTGCATGCCGTACGCGGCGCATCCCGCGGGTGACCACGTGCTGTTCCTCGGCTCGGTGACGACGGTGCACCTCTCCCGGGAGGAGCGGCCGCCGCTGCTGTTCCACAACGGTTCCTATCTGAGCCTGCGACCGGACTCGTCGGACGACGCCCTCGTTCCGGCCGACGCCTTCAAGAACTAGGAGCCCGGATGGAGCGGTTCCAGCTCGAACAGCGTTACACGCGGAGCGATCCCCGGGGGCTGTTCCCCCGCCTGTCGGGCATGCCCCCGCTGGAGCACAACCGGCTGGGCGTGTTCTGGCGGCCCATCATCGACATGACCGACAGCCCCGTGGCGCCGCTGCGCCTGCGCATGATCCAGCCGGTGTCGGAGTGGCTGGCCGACCCCCGGCCGGACCGCTGGTCCTGGTTCGCCATGATCGGTGTGGCCGGTCTGCGCCACCAGGTGCTGCGCCACGCCGGCCTCGACCACTACGACTGCCGCCGCCCCACCGAGCTGCCCGAGGAGCTGCGGACCCCGCAGTGGAACGTCCTGATGCGGGCCATCGACCGCTTCCCCGAACTGGACCCCGCGCCGCGCGCGCTGGTCGTCTTCCAGCTCGCCCAGCTGTCCTACTGCCAGTACGCCCTGGAGCTGGCCGGTCCCGTGGCGCCCACCGGCGATCCCGGCCATGACCGCTACGTCTACGAGGTCGCCCGTGTCCACGCCCGTTATCCGGGGCACGGGCCGAAGGCGCTGGCCCTCTTCCGCGAGCTGGCCGCGGCCAAGGACCCCCTCCTGGCGCTGGCCTCCTGCGCGCAGGGCATCGGTCATTCGATCCGCGGCGGGGACCGGACCGGGCTGGCCGGCACGTTCGCGGGCCTGGGCGAGCGGGTCTTGGGGTCGGTCCCGCGGGACGACTGGCATGCCTGGCTGGTGCGGAGCCGTTTCCACCGGGCGGTCGCGCTGCTCCGGCTGGCCGAGGGCCGGCCGGACGCGATGCGCGACGAGCTGGAGACCGCCCTCCGGTGGAACGAACGGCTCACCGCGGGTGCGGCGGCCGACGCGGACAGGATGGCCGCCGTCGAGAACACGCGGTATCTCCTTGAGGCGCGGATCCTGCTCGCCGCACGCGGCCGGCACCGTGATGAGGCACGGAAACTGTGTGAGGACCTGAACAGGCTGGATCCGCACTGTGTCGAGGCGAGACTGGCGATCGGCGATGCGCATGTCTCCATCGGGGACCACCGGGAGGCCGCCCGATGGTACGCGCGCGCGGGCGAGCTGGGGACGGGGTCGGGCGCCGTCGGATGGTTTCGGGCGGCTCAGTGCCACGAGTTCATCGGCGAGCGCGGAGCCGCACTCAACGCGATGGGGCGCTGCGTGGAGCTGGACGCCACGGCGGTGGAGCCCAAGGCGTACCTCGAGCGTCGGACGCAGACCGGATCCGCGGGACACGCGGGCGGTGCGGGTCGGGCTCACCCGGCGGAGGGCGGGACTATGGCAGGGATTCCGATTGAGCCGGAACGGGATCCGGCGGGTCAGATGTTGGAGGCGTCGGGCGGCACGTCGCCGGGCAGGGGCGGCGCCGATGCGGTGCCTTCGGCGGCGCCGGGGCAGGCCAGGTCGAGGGTGTAGGCGGTCATGGACAGCGATCCGTAGGCGTAGCCGTCGATCAGGACCCGGGTGTCGCCGCCGTCGGCGCCGGCCAGGCCGGCGAGGTAGAGCAGCGGCAGGAAGTGGTCGGGGGTGGGTACGGCCCGGCCGAAGTCACGGTGGCCGTCGAGGGCGGCGGCGGAAGCCGGATCGGTGAGCATCGTCTCCTTGGCGTGCTCGTCGAAGCGCTGCGCCCAGTCGTAGCCGGCATCGGGCAGCGCGCCGTTCATGCCGCGCAGGTTGTGCACGACGTTGCCGCTGCCGATGACGAGCACGCCGCTCTCGCGCAGGGGCGCGAGGGCGGCGCCCAGCTTCAGGTGGTAGTCGTAGTCCTTGTCGGCGTTGATGCTCAGCTGCACGACCGGGACGTCGGCCCCGGGGAAGGCGTGCACCAGGACCGACCAGGTGCCGTGGTCGATGCCCCAGCTGTCGAGGTCGGCTCCGACCCAGGTGGGGTGGACGGCGTCGGCGACCTCGGCGACCAGTTCCGGCAGGCCTGGAGCCGGATAGTCGATCTCGAACAGGGGCCGGGGGAAGCCGTAGAAGTCGTGGATGGTGCGGGGGCGGGCCATGGCGGTGACGGCGGTGGCGTTGATGTACCAGTGGGCGGAGACCACCAGGATGGCGCGCGGACGCGGCACCGTCCGGCCGAAGGCCCGCCAGGCCTGGGTGTAGCGGTTGTCCTCCAGCGCGTTCATCGGGCTGCCGTGGCCGATGAACGCCGCAGGCATCCGGGTCGAGGTGCTGGCAGTGCCCATGTCGGCTCCCGTACGGCTGGCGGTGGGACCAAGTGGGACCAACGTAACCCGGGCACCGCCGACGGCAGGGGAGACATGCCTCAGATCCGGGCCAAGGCGGTCCGAACGCCTGTGCAAGCGGACGGAAAGGACGGCGGCCGACCCGCCCGCCGACGACTCGGCGACGCTGCCGGATGCGGGCGGGGCGGGAGCGTCACGGGATTGAGAGCCAGGGGTCAGGGAGCCTGGAAGCCTGCCCTGGTCAGCACGTCCCTGCCCTGCTGGGAGAGGACCAGGTCGACGAACCGCCGGGCGGCCGGCCCGGCCGGGGCCCCCGACAGGGCGGCGATCGGGTAGTCGTTGACCGCCTCGCCGGCCTCGGGGAAGTCGATGCCCTTCACCTTGCCGCCGGAGGCCAGGACGTCGGTGGCGTAGACCAGGGCGGCGTCGACCTCACCCAGCTCGACCTTGGTGAGCGTGGCCTTGACGTCCTGCTCCAATGTGACCGGGGTGACCTTGAGCCCGGCCGCGTCCAGGGCCTTGACGGCCGCGGCGCCGCAGGGGACCTGGACGGCGCACAGCGCCACCTTCACCTTCGCATCCGCCAGGTCCTCGAGTTCGTCCACGCCTGCGGGGTTGTCGGCCGGGACCGCGATCCGCAGCTTGTTGCGCGCGAACACCGTCGGCGCCCCCGCCAGGCCGGCGTCGGTGACGGTCTTCATGGTGGCCGGGCTGGCCGCGGCGAACACGTCCGCCGGCGCGCCCTGGGTGATCTGCTGGGCAAGGGTGGCGCTGGAGCCGAAGTTGAAGCGCACCGTGGTGCCCGGGTGGGCGGCCTCGAAGGCCGTGCCGAGCTCGGTGAAGGCGCCGGTCAGTGAGGCGGCGGCGAACACCGTCACCTCCGCGGCCGCGGAGGCGGGGGTGGCCGCCGACGGGTCGGCACCCGGACCGCAGCCGGTCAGGACGGCGAGCATGAGCGGCAGGGCCAGGGCCCGGCGGGGAAGACGCCGAAGCAGCGCAGGGGGACTCACGAACCCTCACCATATCCTTCGCGTCTTCGATGGCCGACGCCTGTTCGCACTCGCGGCGGCGGCACGATGCACGGTTCTGCCACGGCATCCGCGAGGTCGTAGATCAGCCGGTGAATCCCGCCGTCTCCCGCCGCCGGGCCGCCGGGCCGCCGCGTCCGTGCCGGCGGCCGCCCCCGGGGAAGCCGGGGTGATCCGCCCCTGGGGAAGCCGGGGTGATCCGTCACCGGGTCCGGGCCGGGGCTTCCGGTGACACCGGGGCCGGCCGGACCGGCTACTCGCCACGCGCTCGACCGGCGGCCTCCGCGGTGACGCGCTCGATGGCCTGGACGGCGACATCGGGCCGGTCGAGGTAGATGTAGTGCTCGCTGCCGGCGGCCGTGCGCAGCGCGCTGCGGCTGGACAGCGCGAGCCACTTGCGCTGACCCGCGGACCAGGCCTTCTCCAGGCGAGTCCCGTAATCGGGGACGGCCTCGAGGTACGGCTTCCCGTGCCGGATCACCTCCACCGGGATGTCCCCGGCGGAGCGGACCTCTCCATCGGCGATGACGAGCTTCTCCGGGTTCTGGCCCTGGAAGACCGCGAGGTTCTGCGCGCGCAGCTCGGCCGCCGGGCCCTTGGCGGATCCGGGGATCGCCTTCGTGAGGTCGGCGAGCATCGTGGGCGGGGTGGCGTCCATCAGGACCAGTCCCTTGATCCGGTCCTGATGATCGGGGGCGTACCTGGCGGCGATCAGCCCGCCCAGCGAGTGCCCGGCCAGGACGACCGGGCGGTCACCGGCGACGCGGTCGAGCACCCCGGTCAGGAGCCCGCCGACGCCGGAGAAGTCCTGAGGGCCTTCCGGCCGGTCACTGGCGCCCGCGCCGAGCCGGTCGTAGGAGCAGACCCGGTTCTGCTTCCCCAGCGCCTCCTGCAGGGCGGCCAGCTTGTCCACCCCGTCGCCTGCCCCGTGCATCAGGACGATGACCGGCCTGCCGCCCTCCGGGTCGCCCGAACAGGACACGTTCACCGACCGGCCCGCGACGTCGATCTTCTGGGTCCCGGAGATCGGGGCGGCGTCGGCTGCCCGCGTGGCGGAGGCGAAGGGGTCCCAGTCCTCCACCGCGTCGCCGTCGCAGCCGGCGACCGCCGCGCCGAGCACGGTGCAGCACAGCGCGGCCGCAACGAATGTCTTGGTCTTGCGAAGCATGAGGTCCTCCAGTGAGGGGGCCGACACCTGGGTGACGCGCACGGCGGTGCAGCGGGAAAGCGGCCGGAGCGTCCGCGGCCGCCTCGTAAAGCTACGGATCCGGCGGTCCGGGATCATCCCCGCACGGTGGACATTCGCCGGTAGCTCGCGCGGGGGACGAGCGCGGTCCGCGGAGGACGGGCGCGGTCCGCGGGGGACGGGCGCGGCGCGACCGCTACCCTCGCCCAATGATCGATCTACGGCGAGTCGCGGACCGGTGGCGGCGGTGCGGCGTCGTGGCCCGGGATCTACCGTTCGGGCTGCTGCTGGCCGTCGCGTCGCTCCCGCCGGCGCTCCACGGCAAAGGGACCCAGGTCGGCGACCTGCCGGTCCGCCCCTTCGACGCGCTGGCGTTCGTGGTGATCGCCCTGGAGTCCCTTCCGCTCGCCGCGCGCCGGCGGTGGCCGGCCGTCTGCCTCGTCCTGGTGTCGCTCGGCTTCGCCCTCGACCAGCTCCGCGGCTACCACGTGTTGGCGAGCAACGCGCTGGCCATCGCGCTCATCAGCGCGGGCGCCCACATGGAGCGCCACCGGCGCGTCACCGTGGTCGTCCTCTCCGCGGCGTACGTGGCGCTCGCGCTCGCGCTCGGCAGGCTCGGCGCCGGTGAGAGGGCGGAGGGATATGTGGTGTTCTACCTGGCCCTGGCCCTCGGATGGGGCATCGGCGCCCGGCTGCGCGCCACCCGCGCCGCCGAGGCCGAGCACCGCCGCCATGCCGCCGAGGCCATCCGCGCCGCCGAACGCACCCGGATCGCCCGCGAGCTCCACGACGTCGTGACCCACCACGTGACGGCGATGGTCGTGCAGGCCGAGGCCGCCCGCTACCTGACCGCCGTCCCCGACCGCCTCGACGCGACGCTGAGCGCCGTCACCGACACCGGCCGGCGGGCCATCGCCGACCTGCGGCACATGCTCGACCTGCTCAAAGCCGATCACGACACCGACATCGGCGTGCCGGCCGTCGGCGAGCTCCGCGCGCTCGTGGAGCAGACCCGCCGGGCCGGGCAGCCGGTGGAGTTCGCAGCGGAGGGCAGCCCGGCGGAATCGGCGGGCAGCGCCGAGTTCGTGGCCTATAGGGTCGTCCAGGAGGCCCTGACGAACGCCCTCAAACACGCCCACGGCAGTCCCACCGCGGTCCGGGTGCGTTACGGCGAGAAGGAGATCAGCGTGGAGGTCGGCACCGACGGCTCCGGCTCCCGGACCGCTTCTCCCGGTGAGGGCGGGAGGGGCCTGGCCGGGCTCCGCGAGCGGGTCGAAGCCGTCGGCGGCCAGTTCAGCGCCGGCCGGCAGGCGGGCGGCTTCCTCGTACGGGCCCGCATCCCCGCGGGAAGCCGGTCGTGACCGCGCCGATCCGGGTCCTGGTCTGCGACGACCAGGCACTGATCCGCACCGGATTCGCGACGATCATCGACGCGCAGCCCGACCTGGAGGTGGTGGGCGAGTGCGGCGACGGCCGCGCCGCGGTGGATCTCGCCCGCCGGTTGAGCCCCGACATCGTGGTGATGGACGTGCGGATGCCGGTGCTCGACGGCATCGAGGCCACCCGCCTGCTGGCCGGCGCCGGGGTGGCGGACCCGGTCAAGGTGCTCGTGGTGACGACGTTCAACCTGGACGAGTACGTCTACGAGGCACTGCGCGCGGGGGCGAGCGGATTCCTGCTCAAGGACGCCCCGCCGGCGCAGCTCCTGCACGGCATCCGCACCGTCGCGGCCGGCGCCGCGCTGCTGGCGCCCGAGGTGACGCGGCAGCTCGTCGGCAGGTACGCCTCCCGGATCCGCCCCACCCGGGCCACGTCCGACGAGACCGCGCTGACCCCCCGCGAGCTGGAGGTACTGCGCCTGATCGCCGACGGCCTGTCCAACAGCGAGATCGCCGCCACCCTGGTGATCAGCCAGGAGACCGTCAAGACGTACGTGTCGCGCATCCTCACCAAGCTCCGCCTGCGCGACCGCGTGCAGGCGGTGGTCTACGCCTACCGCAGAGGTCTGGTGACCTGAGCGCACCGCCCGCGCGCCCGCCCGGACCTGTGGTTTTCCGCAGTCCCGGAACGGCCGCGCGCCCCATTCCGGGCCTATCGTGATCCTCCATAGCCTTCGAGGCATGACGGATCGGCTGATCGGACTGATGGGCACCGACACGGTGATCGGCCTGGTGCTGCCGGCTCTGCTCGTCTTCGTGGGCACCAGGCCGGCGGAACGGCGCAAGGGGCGGCATGCGCTCCGCGGCTGAGGGACTGCGCCTGCTGGGGGCGGTGATCCTCGGGACCGCCACCGCCCTGATCGACCTGGTCTTCCTCCTGTCGGCGCTGCCGTTCACCCGCCGTGGCGCCGTGCGGGAGGCGGCCCGGCGGCTGGCCGTACTGGACGCCCGCCGGCTGCGGCTCGACCCTGCCGCGCTGGACCTCGGCACGGTGCGCGGGGACGGACGGGAGCTGCGCTATCTGGCGGCCAGGGCGCCGGTGGGCGTCCTCGGCGGCCTGGTCGTCGCACTGCTGGGTGTCGGCGTCGGGGTGGCCGGAGAGCTGGCCTGGTCGTGGGGGAGAGGGCTGCCGCTCGACGGCATGTCGCCGACCGCGCCGCTGCTGGCCTACGCCGCCCTGGGCGGGACGGTGCTGCTGTTCCTGAACCTGTCGGGCCTGGTGGGCGTGTACGCGCTGGAGCGGCGGCTGGCGCGGCGCATGCTCGCCCCCGACCCCACCGAGGCGCTGCGGCGCCGCATCACCGAGCTGGCCGAGAGCCGCGCGGGCGTGCTGGCGGCCGTCGACGCCGAACGGCGCCGGATCGAACGGGACCTGCACGACGGGCTGCAGCAGCGGCTGGTGGCACTGTCCATGCTGGCCGGGCGGGCGCGCCGGGGCCGGCCCGAACTGCTCGACCAGCTGCACGAGCAGGCGCAGCAGGCACTGGTCGAGCTGCGCGAGGTGGCCTGGCGGGCCTATCCGTCGGGGCTGGACTCGCTCGGGCTCGCCGACGCGCTGGCCGGGGTGGCCGAGCGCTCCGCCGTACCGGTCACGGTCGTGTGCGAGCTGCCCGCGCGCCCGCCGAGAGCGGTGGAGACGGTCTCGTACTTCGTGGTCAGCGAGGCGGTGACGAACGCGGCCAAGCATGCCCGCGCCGCCGCGGTCACCGTCGAGGTCCGCGAACGCGGCACAATGATCGTCGTGCGCGTACACGACGACGGGGTGGGCGGGGCGGATCCGGCGGGCGGCGGCCTGTCGGGGCTGGCGCGGCGGGTGGCCGCGCTGGACGGCCGTCTCACCGTGACCAGTCCGGCCGGAGGGCCCACCGTGATCACGGCGGAGCTGCCGTGCGGGTGATCCTGGCCGAGGACTCCACCCTGCTCCGCGAGGGCCTCGTGCGGCTGCTGGAGGAGGAGGGCCACGAGGTGCTCGCCGCCGTCGGCGACGGCCGGGCGCTGCTCGAGGCGGTGGCGGCGCGGGAGCCCGACGCGGTCGTGGTGGACGTGCGGATGCCGCCCACGCACACCGACGAGGGCCTGCGCGCCGCGCTGGAGATCAGGCGCGGCCGGCCGCGGGTGAAGGTGCTGGTGCTGTCGCAGTACGTGGAGAAGACGTACGCCGTCGAGTTGATGAGCGGGGACATCGACGGCGTGGGCTACCTGCTCAAGGACCGGGTGGCGCAGGTCGGCGACTTCCTGGACGCGCTGGAGCGGGTGGGCGCCGGTGGCACGGCCTTCGACCCGGAGGTGGTGCGGCAGCTGCTGGCCCGCACCAGCCACGCCGACCCCCTGGCCCGGTTGACCGGCCGGGAGCGCGAGGTGCTGGAGCTGATGGCGCAGGGCCTGACCAACGCCTCGATCGCCCAGACGCTGCACGTGTCGCAGAGCGCGGTGGAGAAGCACGTCAACGCGCTGTTCGACAAGCTGTCGCTGTCCCACACCACCGGTTACAGCCGCCGGGTCCTGGCCGTCCTGCGCTACCTCGGCTCCTGAGGCCGTACGGCGGCGCTTCGTACGGCGGAGCTTCGGCCGGCGGGACGCCTTACAACGCACGGACGGTGAGGAGAACCCGATGAAAGATCCCCTGGACGGTACGGCGGCCGACAGGCCGGTAGGCGGACCGCCGCTGGTGGGAGCCCTCCGGCTGCCGGACGGTTCCTGGATCCGCGGCCGCGGCCTGCGCCGTCCGCTGCCGGAGGGGCCGGTGCCCGACTTCGGCCTCTATCTCGGCTCCGACCGGCTCCGCAGCCGCCACGAGAGCGGGCTGCGATGGCCGCACGAGTGGATCCGGTGGCCCGATTTCCTCCTGCCCCGCGACCGGGATCTGGCCGTCCGGCGGATCCGCGCCTTGCACGAGCGGGCCCGGGCGGGCGCCGCGGTGGAGGTCGCGTGCGGCGGCGGCGTCGGCCGTACCGGCACGGTCGTCGCCTGCCTCGCCGTCCTGGCCGGTCTCGACCCGGCCGACGCCGTCGCCTGGACGCGCGAGCACCACCACCATCGAGCCGTCGAGACCCCGTGGCAGCGCCGCTGGGTGCTGCGGTTCCCCCGGCCCCTCCCCCCGGACGCGCAGGACCGGGGCGCTGATCCTGAGGGGCCGCACTGAGCCGTATCCCGGCGGACACGGCGGCCGCGAGACGCACTCGGCGTCGACGGCCTCCCGGCTGATGCCGCTTCCGATCACCTGTTGACTGTGTTGTCCGCCGTACAATACGATCTTATTGGTCACCGTACAGGAAAGTTTGCCGGGGGACGTGGGGACCAGCGGATGCCGAATCCGGACAGGTGCCGGAACGTGTCCCGGCAGGACGCACGGGGGACGTGCGCCGAAGGCGGCGGTCGCCAGGGCCGTCGGCAACCGAAGGAGGACAGGATGTCCGTACTGGATCGGGTCGGCAAGGCCGCGGTGGCGGGACGTACCGGACGGCGGACGGCGTCGGCCGCCGTCCTGGCGGCGGCACTCGCGCTGGGGGCCGCGGCGGCTCCGGC
>NZ_CDRNDK010000023.1:0-3041 GCF_977012225.1 Planomonospora algeriensis
GCCGGTGACCCGGTCCTCGCCTGCGTGCTGGTCGGGCTGGGCGCGGCCTCGCTGTCGATGAGCGCTCCCGCGCTGCCCGCCGTACGGGCGGCCCTGGCGCGGCACACCCGGGAGCAGTGCCGGCTCGCCGCACGGGCCGCGCGGGCGGCCGTCTCACCCGCGCAGGCGCGGGAGGCCGCCCGCGCGCACCTGCCGGGCCTGTCCGAGCTGGGACTGTGAGACGGGAGACCGGCGGGAGCTAAAGAGACGGTGAGGAGCCGGGCCGTCCGGTCGCCCGCGCGGATAGCGTGGTCGCCATGGTTCGGTGCATTCGTACGACGGGTCTTGCAGTGATCGTGACGATGGTGGCCGGGTGCGCCGGTTCGGGGGCGGCCTCGCAGGCCTCCGGGGGCTCCTCCGGGGGCCCCTCCGCGGGCAGGGCGAACGAGGCCGCCCCGGCGGCGCGGGAGACGGCCGCCGCCCGGCCGGAGGCGACCTCCGAGGGCTCGGCGCGCTCCTCGTCGGTGGAGGACGTGCTCGCCGGGATGAGCGTCGAGGAGAAGGTCGGCCAGCTCTTCATGCCCGTCCTGTACGGCTCGTCGGCCACCGCCTCGTCCGGGGAGAACCAGGCCCGCTTCGGCGCGGCCACGCCGGCCAAGGTGATCGCCAAGTACCGGCCCGGCGGGGTGATCCTGTTCCCCTGGGCGGACAACGTGAAGAACGTGCGGCAGCTCGTCGCCCTGACCAACGGCATGCAGAAGGCCTCGCCCGGCGTCCCGCTGCTCATCGGCGCCGACCAGGAGAACGGGCCGATCTCCCGGCTCGAGCCGCTGGTCACCGAACTGCCCGCGGCCAAGGTGATCGGCTCCACCGGTGACCCCTCGCTGGCGCGCAGGGCCGCCGAGGTGACCGGGACCGAACTGCGGGCGCTGGGCGTCAACCTCGACTTCGCGCCGGTCGCCGACGTGAACGTCAACCCCCGCAACCCGGTGATCGGCCCGCGCGCCTACGGCTCGGACCCGAAGAAGGTCGCGCCGATGGTCGCCGCCGCGGTCAAGGGCTTCCACGACGCCGGGGTCGCCGCCACGGCCAAGCACTTCCCCGGCCACGGCGACACGAGCGTCGACAGCCACACCGGCCTCCCGGTGATCGAGCACTCCCGTTCCCAGTGGTCGAAGCTGGACGCGCCGCCGTTCGCCGCCGCCATCGAGGCGGACGTCGACGCGATCATGAGCGCCCACGTGGTCATGCCGAAGCTCGACCCGTCGGGGGACCCGGCCACGCTCTCCAAGCCGATCCTGACCGGGCTGCTCCGCGAGAAGCTCGGCTTCCAGGGCGTCGTCTCCACCGACGCGCTGAACATGGCGGGCGTGCGGGAGAAGTACGGCGACGGGGAGGTGGCCGTGCGGGCCGTCCTGGCCGGGGCGGACCTGCTGCTGATGCCGCCGGACTACCCGAAGGCGCACGGGGCGGTGCTGGCCGCGGTGCGGTCCGGCCGGATCTCCGGCAAGCGGCTCGACGAGTCCGTGCGGCGGCTGCTGAAGCTGAAGGCCGCCCGGGGCTTCCTGACGAAGGCCCCGGTGGCCGACCCGGCCGAGGCGGAGCGGGTGCTGCGCTCGGCCGCGCACCGCAAGGTCGCCTCGCTGATCACCTCCAGGGCCCGTTAGGCGCTCGCGCAGGCTCCGGTGCAGGCAGGGGTGCGCCTGCTCCCGGGCGAGCCGGTCGCTTTCGCCAGGATGGGCGGCTGCCTGCCGCTCCTGGACGGGCGGGCCGTTCCCCGTCGCCGCGGAAGTGGTCGTCTTGTCGTGCTCGCGAAGCATCCGTAGGACGGTCGCCGGTGAGGGGTGCCGGCCCTTCTTCTTGCCCTTGGTGATGACGAGGCGGGCGGCAATGCCGTGCAGGCCCAAGCCCTGACTGCGCAGGTGCAGGGTGATTCCGGCACGGGGAGCCCGTGGGCGCACCGGAGGACATCGGGCAGTCGCGTTCTTCCACACGGAGGAAGCCGCCGCCGCTCACCCCGCCAGCGGTTCATATGCGTGTTGCGATCAGCAAGGCGTTTGCACCGGCCTATGAAACACGATCCGCCCTGGGTGACCGCTGCCGAGCGCGGTGTTTCATAGGCGGTCGCCTATGAAACACCGTCCGGCGCGACGCATGGTGCGGCTCGCGAGACCCGCCTCCCCCTCGGACGCCCGGGCCGAAGGCCGGCCAGCCGTCAGCACTCCCGGCGACCGAACAGGAAAGACGATCTTTCCGATTTGACCACTTTCCGCTCTTTATCCGCTACTTATAGGAATCTTGCGAACAAAGGCAGCATATGTGTACCTTCTGATCGTTTGTTTGCTGATCACTCTGAACCGCTGATCCCGGCCTCCGCTGGAGGGGCTGGCGGGGTGGGGTAGCGACGGCGCCAGCTGTCGCGTTGGCTGGTTCGGAGGGTGACGGCGTATGCGCCGCAGTCTGTCGTGGTCGCGTTCAGCAGGCCGAAAGGCCTGGATGACAGCGGTCCTTGCCACGGTGTTGACGCCGGGGCTGCTGGCGCTTCAGGCGCTGCCGGTAACCGCTGTCGTGTCACCCGCCGCGCTGACGTCGAACCCGGTGGACACGCCCGATCAGCTGTCCGGGTCGGCGAAGGACCTTCCTCATCTGGTCGACTCCGAGGTGACGCAGTCCACTGCCACCCCTACGTCAGATACGTCTAACAAGGGCAAGCGCCCCAAGGATGCGCTGCCGTTGGAGAAGCGCCACGAGGTCACGGAGGAGCCGGCGACGGGTGGGCTGAAGTCTCCTCCGCCGCTGCCGTGGGCAGAGCCTGAGCCGGAGAAAGACGCCTCCCGTCAACCAGCGCAGGGCTCTCGGGGAGAAGTCCGAGCACAGAGCACTGGGCTGAAGAGGGTCTCTGCGCCGAAAGTGACACCTCTTGCAGCTCCAAGCTGGCAGGTGGCGGCAGGCGCTCCGATTGCAGGCAAGAGTTTCACAAAGTCGGCTAACACGGCTACAGGTCCGTCGGTGGCGGAGTTGGGTGTCGATGTGGGCACCCAGGGGACGGGGCTGTGGACCCT